>CAMWSI010000010.1 GCA_947176875.1 uncultured Bacteroidales bacterium | reverse complement strand
GAAACGTCGGGCGGCTTTTTTTATACTACGCGTTGTGGTAGGGTTCGCCCTTCAGGATTGTAAACGCCCGATACAACTGTTCGGTAAAGAAAAGCCGGATCATCTGATGCGAGAACGTCATGTCGGAGAGCGAGAGCCGCGCCTGCGCCTGCCGATAGACGTCGTCCGAAAAGCCGTAAGGGCCGCCCACCACGAACAACAGGTTGCGCGTGCCGCGGTTCATCTGCCGTTGCAGGAAATCGGCGAACTGTACGGAGGTGCGCCGCTCGCCGCGCTCGTCCAGCAGCACGGTATAATCGGCCCTGTTCATGGCCGCGAGGATGCGCGTGCCTTCGGCCGTTTTCTGTTGCTCGGGGCTCAGGGCCTTGGTGTTCTTCAATTCGGGCAACACCTCGGTACGGTAGCGCACGTAATGCGACAGCCGCTTTTCGTAGAGCGCGACGCCCTCTTGCAGATAGGCCTCGGTTGTCTTACCGTTGAGTAGAAACGTAATTTCCATTCCCCTTAACTGTACTTTTGCTTGAGGTATTTGAAAATGGCCTGCTGCGACCTCAGCGGCTTTTCGCCGGGAGCCGGCCGCTTGTAAACGTGTTCGGCCTTGGGACTGACCAAACGGGCATGGGTGTTGTCGGCCAGCTGCAAGTCCAGAATATGGAGCAGATCCCGCTGTATTTCCGGGTCGTAGATCGGACAAGCCACCTCGATGCGGTGATCCAGGTTGCGCGTCATCCAGTCGGCCGAACCGATATAGTAGAGCGGATCGCCGCCGTGCGCGAAGATGAACACGCGCGTATGTTCCAGAAAGCGATCCACGATGCTCACGACGTTGATGTTGTCGCTCATGCCCGTCACGCGCGGCTTAAGCATGCAGATGCCGCGCACCACCATATCGATGCGCACGCCGGCGCGCGAGGCCTCGTACAGTTTGTCTATCATCGCCGTATCGGCCAGGTTGTTCAGGCAGATTTTCATCCAGGCCTCGCGCCCGGCCCTGGCGTTGGCGATTTCGCCGTCTATGAGCGACGCAAAGCCCGACCGCAGGTTGAAGGGCGAGACGAACAGGGCCTTGTAGTCGGTGAACGGCCGCCAGTCGTGCCGCCCGATGGTCTCGAACACCTTGGCCACTTCCCGCGTGATGGCCGGATTGGCCGTCAGAAGCTGCATGTCGCAGTACTGCTTGGCCGTGGCCTCGTTCGGATTGCCCGTCCCCACGCAGGCGTACAGCCGCTTGCCGTGGCTCTCCTTGCGTTCGATGAGCAAAATCTTGGCATGTACCTTCATGCCCGGAATGATGCGATAGACCTCCACCCGCTCGGCTTCCAGACGTTTGACCCAGTTGATGTTGTTCTCTTCGTCGAAACGCGCCATAAGTTCCATGAAGACGCCCACTTTCTTGCCGTTGCGCGCGGCGTTCACGAGCGCGTTCATGATGGAGGAGTGCGGCGCGACGCGGTAGATGGCCATCTGTATGGAACGTACGGCCGGATCGATGGACGCCTCGCGCAGCAGGTCTATCAGGTGCTGGAACGACTGATACGGGTAATGCAGCATGAAGTCGCGCTGCCGCAGCACCTCGAACTTGCTGCCGCTGACCGGAAAGGCCTTGACATCCTGCGGCATGAACGGCGGATAGACGAGATTCGGCTCGCCAAAATCCTTCGGAAAGCCCGTAAAGTCTTTTTTATTCTGGTAACGGCCGCGGCTGTTGAACGTGGTGTCGTCGTCGGCCGCGAATATCTTCTGCAACCGCCTGATGAGCGGCTTGGGCATATTCGCGTCGTGTACGAGCCGCACGGTGTTCGATTTGTTGCGCTGTTGCAATTGCAGGGACAGGAACGCCAGAAAATCGCGCTGCACCTCGGCGTGGCGGTCGAAATCGATGTCCAGTTCAGCGTCGCGCACGAACTTGAACGTATAGGCATTGTAGCGGTCATAGTCCAAAGGGGCGAGAATATCGGAAAGACAATAGCGGATCACATCGTCCAACAGGATGATATAGTGGTGGCCGCGGTGATCCGGCAGACGCAGGAAACGCGTGAGCCGCGCCACGGGGATTTCGATGATCATATCCTGCTTCTCGTTCGGGCGGTCGGCTTTCCACATCTGCACGGCCATGAAATTGGACTTGTCGTTGAAACCGCGGTCGTCCTTGAGTTTGTCCATGAAGACGGGATAGAGGTGACGGCGCACGTGCTGGTGGAAATAGTCCTTGATGTAACGCGCCTGCCAGGCCGCGATATGCGCCTCGTCCACGAGATAGACGTTCTGCCGACGCAGTTCCTTGACGTTGGCCTCGAAAATCTCCTCGAAGCGGCTCAGCTGGTCATTGACCACGGCACGGATGCGCCTGAGGAGCCGCACCGGATCGGCCCGGTACTCGATGCGGTGTTTTTTCTTGTGCAGCAAACGTTTGAGCGAAGCCACGCGCACGCGGTAGAACTCGTCATTGTTGTTGGAAAAAATGCCGAGAAAAATCATGCGCTCCACAATCGGATTCGTGGGGTCGGCCGCCTCGCGCAACACGCGCTCGTTAAACGCCAGCCACGCGATTTCGCGGTTCAGATAAGGGGTGATTTCTTTTTTCATGGCCATCTTTCTGGGCTATCCATAAAAACAAGCGGGCGACCCGACCGGCCGCCCGCTCTCGTTTCAATACAACGGTACGACTTACTTGCCGCGCAGATACTCGTCAATGGCCTTGGCCGCCTTGCGGGCGGCGCCCATCGCGAGAATGACCGTGGCGGCACCGGAAACGGCGTCCCCGCCGGCAAATACGCCCGGCCGCGTCGTCGCGCCGTGTTCGTCGGCCACGAGACAGCCGCGCTTGTCGGTATCCAGCCCCGGCGTATGCGACGAAATCATCGGGTTGGGCGACGTTCCCAACGACATGACGACCTCGTCCACCTCCAGCACATATTCCGAGCCGGGCACTTCCACGGGGCTGCGGCGGCCGGAAGCGTCCGGTTCGCCCAGTTCCATCTTGACGCATTTCATACCCGTTACCCAGCCCTGCTCGTTGCCGATAATCTCGACGGGGTTCGTCAGTTCGAGGAAGTGGATGCCCTCTTCGTGCGCATGGTGCACCTCTTCCTTACGCGCCGGCATTTCGGCTTCGCTGCGGCGATAGACGATATAGACTTCCGAACCGAGGCGTTTGGACGTACGCGCGGCATCCATGGCCACGTTGCCGCCGCCCACGATAGCCACTTTCTTGCCGATGAACACCGGCGTGTCGTGGTCGTCGCGATAAGCCTTCATAAGGTTGGAACGCGTCAGCAACTCGTTGGCCGAAACCACGCCGTTCAGGTTCTCGCCCGGAATGTGCATGAACTTGGGCAGACCCGCGCCCGAGCCGATGAACACGGCGTCGAAGCCTTCCTCATCCATCAGGTGGTCGATGCTGACGGTCTTGCCGATGATGACGTCGTTTTCAAATTCAACGCCGAGTTTCTTCAGGTTCTCGATTTCGTGCGCCACGATGGCTTTCGGCAGACGAAATTCGGGAATACCGTAAACCAACACGCCGCCCGACTTGTGCAGGGCTTCGAAAACGCTGACCTTATAGCCCATCTTGGCCAAGTCGCCGGCACAGGTCAGACCCGCGGGGCCGGAACCGATAACGGCCACTTTCTGTTTCTTCTTCTCGGCCGGCTGAACCGGCGTGTCCAAACCGTGCTTGCGCGTATAGTCGGCCACGAAACGTTCGAGTTTGCCGATGGCGATGGGCTGGCCCTTGACGCCCAGCACGCATTTGCCCTCGCATTGGGTCTCCTGCGGGCAGACGCGGCCGCAGACGGCCGGCAGGGCGGAATCCATCGCGATGACCTTGGCGGCCGCCGCGAAGTCGCCCAAAGCGACCTGATGGATGAATTCGGGAATATGAATCGATACCGGACACTGCGTCACGCAGCCCGGCTTCTTGCATTGCAGACAGCGCGAGGCTTCGGCCATGGCTTCCTCCACGGTGTAACCGAGGCAGACTTCCTCGAAATTATGGCTGCGCACTTCGGGATCCTGTTCCTTGACGGGCACGCGCGTCTTGGGTTTTTCCACGGGCGGTTTGATGGCTTCGGGCGCCGCTTCGGCCTTGGCGCGTTCGGCCAAAGAACCTTCCACGGCCGCCGCCAGATTGCAACGGTGTTCGTCGGTATTCTTGGCGATTTCGTACTGACGGTACATGCCCTGACGGCGCATCGCCTCGTCGAAATCCACCTGGAATGCGTCGAATTCGGGGCCATCGACGCACGTGAACTTGGTCTTGCCGCCTATCGTCACACGACAGGCGCCGCACATGCCGGTACCATCCACCATGAGGCTGTTGAGGCTGACAATCGTCGGGATGTTGTAGGCCTTGGTCATCATCGTCACGAATTTCATCATGATCATCGGACCGATACAGATTACCTCGTCGTATTTCTTGCCTTGGTTGTCTATCAGGTCTTTCATCAGGTCGGTCACACGTCCGTTGAAGCCCAGCGTGCCGTCGTCGGTGCAGAGGTAAAGGTTGCCCGCCACCTCGCGCATCTCGTTCTCCAACACCATGAGCGAAGCCGAACGCGCGCCGATGATGACGTCGCAGTCGATGCCGTGCTCCTTCATCCAGCGCACCTGCGGGTAAACAGGGGCGGCCGCCACCGAGCCGGCCACAAACAGGATGTTGCGTTTCTTGACGTCCTCCAACGGTTCCTTGACGAATTCCGACGGCTGACCCAACGGGCCCACGACGTCGTGGAAACATTCGCCCACGTTGAAAGCCGCCATTTTCTGCGTCGAACCGCCGATAACCTGGAACACGATGCGGATCGTGCCTTTCGCGCGGTCGTAGTCGCAAATCGTAAGCGGAATACGCTCGCCCGTCTCGCCCGGCACCACAATCAGGAACTGTCCCGGCTGGGCCGAAGCCGCCAAACGCGGCGCATAAACGTTCATGCTCACGATCTGAGCCGACAGCTGCGCCTTGTCTAAAATTTCAAACAATTTATTAGCCATATTTTTGTGTGTTTATTTTTTCTTGCTCTTGCGGGGCGGACGGCCGACGGATTTTCCGGCGGCGGACTTGCCTTTCGCGCGGGCCTTATCGACGGCTTTCTGCGCCCGCTTGGCACCGCCTTTCTTCGTACCTTTGGACGTCCGTCCCCAGCCGTTGTCCTCCCAAGCGTTGTCCCGGCCGTCTTCCTGACGCCAGGCGCCAGTCTCCCACGGATTGTCGCCCCAGGCGTCCTTGTTCCAGGCCTTTTTCCCCTTGGATTCTTCGGCCTTGTCCCACGCGCCGCCGTCTATAAAGGCCATCCAGTCTTTCCGCTTGCCGCCGGCATGGCGTTCCGGACGGGGCCGGCGTTCCGCGCGTTCGGTCCGACCGGGGCGCGCCGCCTTGCCGGCACTGTCGCCGTAGCCGTCCCTGCCGCCCCGCGACGGCCGTTCTCCGCGGCCGTCCGTGTCCTGCCCTTTCGCCACCTCCGCAAACACCTTGCGGTCTTTGTACACGGCGCCACCCAAGGCCTTGACGGTCTGTTCCGCATAGGCCGACGGTATCTCCACGAAAGAACAGGTCTTGCGCAGGTCTATCCGCCCCACGCGCATGTCGCGGTCTTTGACGTAATCGTTCAAAAGACCGATGATGTTCTGCGGCTTTACGCCGTCCATGTGTCCCAGATTGATGAACAGCCGCACCACGTCGCCGCGTTCGCCCCGTTCGCCCGACCGCTTCCCGCGCGTTTCCACGCTCATATCGCGCACTTCGGGCGCATTGCGGTAGTAGTTCAGGAAACGGTTGAACTCCAAGGCCACGAAGCGTTGGATCAACTCTTCCTTGCTCAGCGGCTGCAACTTCTCATAAATGGCCGGCAGATAGGCTTCCAGTTCCTCGGCCACCAAATCCACACCCAACATGCGTTCGGCCTGATACAGCACCTGTTTGCCGCATATCTCCTCGCCGCTCGGCAGTTGCTTGAGTTCAAAAGACTTGTTTATCGTCTTTTCTATCTCCTTGATGCGCGACTTCTCGCGCGTGGTAATCAACGATATCGAGACGCCCGTGGCCGAAGCCCGCCCCGTCCGTCCGCTGCGGTGCGTATATTGTTCCACGTCGTCCGGCAGGTTGTAATTGAGCACGTGCGTCAGGTTGTTCACGTCCAGACCGCGGGCGGCCACATCCGTCGCCACCAGCAGTTGCAGGTTCTTGAGACGGAAACGGCTCATCGCGTTGTCGCGTTGCGCCTGCGAAAGGTCGCCGTGCAGGGCGTCGGCGTTGTAACCGTCCTGTATGAGTTTCTCCGCCACCTCCTGTGTCTCGCGCCGGGTCCGGCAGAAAACAATCGAATAAATCTCCGGATAATAGTCTATGATCCGTTTCAGGGCCAGATAGCGTTCCTTGGCCTGCACCATGTAGTAGTGGTGCGTCACGTTGGCCGAGCCTTCGTTGCGGCGCCCTATCGTCACTTCGGCCGGTTCGTTCATGTAACGGCCGGTCATCGCGCGTATTTCCTTGGGCATCGTGGCCGAGAACAGCCACGTATGCTTGTCCTGAGGCGTATAGGCCAGAATGCCGTCCAACTCGTCGCGGAAGCCCATGTGCAGCATCTCGTCGGCCTCGTCGAAAACGACCGTATGGATATGCGACAGATCCAGCTTGCCGCGGCGCAGAATGTCGAGCATGCGGCCGGGCGTGGCCACGACGACCTTAAGGCCGCGTTCTATCTCCGACATCTGGCGTTCTATGCTCGCCCCGCCATAGACCGCCCCTATCTTGACGCCGGGCAAGTGCGCCGCCATCTTTTCCATGTCGGTCGCTATCTGTAGGCACAGTTCCCGCGTCGGGCTCAGCACCAAGGCCTCCACATGCCGATTCGTCGAATCGAGCCGTTGCAGAATCGGCAGGCCGAAAGCCGCCGTCTTGCCCGTACCCGTCTGCGCCAACGCAATCAGATCGGTCGGTTGTTCCAACAATAACGGAATCACTTGTTCCTGTACCGGCATGGCCTCCTTGAAGCCCAAGTCCGATACGGCGGCCAACAATTCCGCCCTTAAATTCAATTCTTCAAATTTCATAAAAAATTTATCCTCTCTTTACTATCCGCAAAACAAGACTTCCCAACAATAGCAACAGAGAGACAGGGGCGGACATCCGCCCTAACATATCACCGTAACGGCTGTAAAAAGTAAGTTCGCGATTGGTTTTCATATTATGTTTGATGACGGCGGGTTCCCAATAGGCGGTGCGTTGCAGGACGTCCCCCCTTGGGGAAATGAATGCCGAAATGCCGGTATTGGCCGAACGCGCGATGTCGCGCCGGTTCTCTATGGCTCTCAGACGCGCGTATTCGGCGTGCTGCCGGTGCCCCGGCGTATCACCCCACCAGCCGTCGTTGGTGGAAATGAAAAGCAGTTCGGCTCCTTTTCGGCAGAAGCCCGTCACATAGTCTCCGAATATGGATTCGTAACAGATGACGTCGGCATAGCATACGGTGTCGTCCGGCCGCACCGAACGGAATACCTTGGGCGCGGCATCCGTTCCCAGCGTGCCGACGATGCCGCCCAAATCGATGGCCCACTTCTCCAAAAAGCCGATTTTATCGACCAGCGGCATGATTTCCACGGCCGGCGTCAGCTTGGATTTGTGCCGCAACGCGAAAGCGGGCCGCTGCGCGTAAGGCGGCAGGGCCTCCCGTCCCGAAGCCGTGTCGATGACCATGACCGTATTGTGGGCCAGATAATGAACCGGCGCTCCGAATATGTCCGGCCGCCGGCGCGCGCCCCGCGTCGCGGAGTCTTCGGGCGCCAAGCGGCTGTAGGTGGAAATGCCGGCCACGACCGACAAACCCGGATATTCGTCCAAAAAGCCTTGTATCGCCGTCACGCTCGGCGAGTTCGCCAACTTGTGTTCCCAGACATACTCCTGTATCATGCTTTCGGGCGTGACGAGGAAGCGGGTCTGCGGGCTCAGCGCGTATTCCCCGAGGAACAGCATGCGTTTGACCGCATCCACCGGCGGGATGTCGTATTGCTCCCCATACGGGTCTATGTTCGGCTGAACGACCACGGTCTCCACACGGTGTCCCGCGCTTCGGTAATGCGTGTAGCGCCATATCGAGCCGCCCACGGGCAACAGGATGGCCAGACAGACCGCCGCGGCCTTAATGGTCCGCTCGCGCTTGGGCGCGGCGGCCACCGTAGCCTTGCACCAAGCCAGAAACAGCATATTGACGAGCAGTACCCAAAGGCTGCCGCCCGACGTACCCGTATATTCGTACCATTGCACCCAGGCCGGCTGTGTGGCGAACACGTTGCCGAGCGTGAGCCACGGCCACGAAATGTCCCATATATGGTGGATATACTCGAACGCGAGCCAATAGACGATAAGCACGCCGCCGCGCGCGCTATGCGACGGCAACCGGCGCGTCGTGACATGGTAGAGCCAGAACACCGCCGCCATGAGGAGCGCGTTCGCAACCCAGGCCAAGGCCGCCGCCGGCGTGGAGTTCCATATCCAATAGGTGGTCAGGACGTTCCAGACCAAAAACGCGACCAACGCGTACAGGAAAACGTGATAAGGGCGCGGCTTTCCGGCAACGTCACCGGCATTGCCGGCCGCCTTGGAGGCCGCAGCCTCTTTCCGCCGACGGTAGGCGTAATCCTCCGCCCACAACAGCGGCACCCACGCCACAAACACGAGGGGGGTAAAGCCGCGCGCCGGCCATGCCGCGGAGAGCATCAGCCCCGTGGCGACGGCCGCCGCCCAGAACATCCACGCTTTCACTTGAATCGGTCGGTTCATCGAATTCGGTTCATGCTATAATCAAGACACTTTCCTCACGATTTGGCAGACGGTTCACACAGACTGTTCCCGTGCCCCCGCCGCCGAACGGAACTTAGGCCGGCTGTACCGTTCCCGCGCTGACCGTCAGTTCCGGCGCGATTTTCTTGGCCAAGCCCTGCAATACCGAACCGGGTCCCACTTCTATCATGTCGGTCGCGCCGTCGGCCACCATGTTGCGGACGATTTCCGTCCAACGCACGGGCGACGTCAGCTGTGCCACGAGGTTGGCCTTGATTTCGGCCGGGTCGGTGAACGGCCGCGCGTTCACATTCTGATAAACCGGGCAGACCGGCGTATGGAACCGCGTGCTTTCGATGGCCTGCGCCAGTTCCACACGCGCCGGCTCCATGAGCGGCGAGTGGAACGCCCCGCCCACCTTGAGCGGCAACGCGCGTTTGGCACCCGCGGCCTTGCAGGCCTCGCAAGCCAGCTCGATGCCCTTCATGCTGCCCGAAATAACGAGCTGACCGGGGCTGTTGTAATTGGCCGGCACCACGACCTCGCCTTGGATACCGGCGCAAATCTCTTCGATTTTGGCGTCTTCCAGCCCGATGATGGCCGCCATCGTGGAGGGGTTCGTCTCGCAGGCTTTCTGCATCGCGTTGGCCCGTTTGGAAACCAGCACGAGCGCGTCTTCAAAGTTCAGCGCCTTATTGGCCACCAAGGCCGAAAATTCGCCGAGGGAGTGACCGCCCACCATATCGGGCTTGAAATCCGGCAGACAGGCGGCCAGAATGACCGAATGCAAAAACACCGCCGGTTGCGTCACCTTGGTCTGTTTCAAATCTTCGTCGGTACCGGCGAACATGAGGTCAGTGATGCGGAAGCCGAGGATATCGTTGGCTTTTTCAAACATTTCCTTGGCTTGGGGATAAGCCTCGTACAAATCCTTGCCCATCCCTACAAACTGCGCTCCCTGTCCCGGGAATACGTATGCTCTTTTCATGGTTTTTGGTTTATCTACATTTAATCTGCAAAGGTAGTGCAAGTATCGCGCAATAGCAAATACGGAATCCTATTTCGTGTTTGCAGATTTTTTCTCCATCAGCTATTTGAAAAAATTAAAAAAGGTTGTATCTTTGCCGCCGTTTTCGCCCTCTTAGCTCAGTTGGTAGAGCAAATGACTCTTAATCATTGGGCCCGGAGTTCGAGTCTCCGAGAGGGCACGGAAAACCGGAGCGCCTGCACACCGCAGGCGCTTTTTTTATACATAGCCGCCGCGGAATCCGCTTTTCCACTCATCGGCTTTTTCGGCGGATTCGTCGGGAAAATCCGGCCTTACTTCCATTTTATTTGTTTCATAAACCGTGCGCTTCCTACTTTTGTCCCGCTTTTCGGAGACTCCACGGCGGCCTTCCGTTTCCACGGATTCCGCCGCCACGGTCTTCTTTCAAATTCAAAAGACAATGAACAGAAAACGCTTTTTTACGCTGTGGCTCTGCGCCGCACTGCCGATACCGCCCCTCGGGCTTTCGGCAACGACAGCCGCGACGCCCCACTCCGCCCACATTGTCGCGACCGGCATTTCCATTCCGGAGGCCGCCAAACCCACGGCCTCCCTGCCGGCCGACAGTATTTTCAACCGACCCGTAATCTGGGACTTGCAAACCTGCATCACGTATGCCCGGCAGAATAACCTACAGGTCCGCAACGCGCAAATCGACTATGAATCGGCGGCCACCGACCTCAAGACCGCCAAAGCCGCCCGCTATCCGTCGCTCAGTTTCGGCAGCAACCAAGGTTTCACAAACGGCAATACGTTCAACGAAACCAACGGCCGCTTCGTATCCAACCCGCAATATACGGGGACTTATTCTGTCAGCACCGATATGGTGATTTACAACGGCAGCCGTCTGCACAATACGGTCAAACAACGCAAAATCGACCTGGAGATGAACCGGCTGCTGGTTGACAAAGCGCAGAACGACATCGAAATCGCCGTAACCAACGCTTATTTAGAAGTGCTGTATGCGACCGAAAGCATGAAAATCGACTCGACCATTTCAGAGACTTCCAGAATGCAATACGAAGAGGCGCAGGCCAAATACGAGGTAGGAAGCCTTAACCTCAGCGATTTGGCGCAACTCAAAGCCCAATACCTGTCTCTTATACACCTCCTCCGCGCCCACGAGACAGTACTAGATCTCGTA
>CAMWSI010000009.1 GCA_947176875.1 uncultured Bacteroidales bacterium | reverse complement strand
CTCCTCCACTTCCAGCGTGTCCTCGCCCTCCGCGATCCGCTGTTTGAGCGAGGCGACCTCGTCTTTTTTCGTCCGGACCTTGTCCTGGATCTTCTGCCGGAATTCGGCCGTCTTGGCACGTAAACCGTCGTTGTCCAAGGTCTTGATGGTTTCGTAAGCTTGCAGACAGGCCGAAAGAATCGGCTGGATCTCTTTCAAATCCCGCTGCGACTTGTCGCCGAAAATCTTCTTGAATATACTGAGCATGATGCGTAAAAATTTACTATTTTCAATAAAACTGACAAAGTTAGTGAAAGTCGAGCGCAGAAACAAGCGGATGAAACTGAATAAAGAACGCCACGATGTGGTTTACGCGAATCGTTCCAACCACCAAGCTTGCTTGAGTGGTTGGAACAGAAGCGGAAAAACGCCTTGCAAAGGCGCGTTCTTTATTTACCAATCAAAAAATTATCTGTTGTTTCTGCCGAACCGCCTCCTATCTTCACGCCCTAAAGGCGTAAAGTTAGTGAAAGTCGAGCGCAGAAACAAATAGGTTTTATCTAACGCGAAAATACGCGGCCTTTAGGCCACCCGCTAACTTCTCGGAAACAAGCGCAAAACTCATTTTGCAGATTGTTACAGTTGAGTATGGTTTATCGCGCACTTCGTTTGCGATAAACGTTGCCGCGAGAAAACAACCGCGCAAGTTCTGCCGAGACGCCTTCTATCTTCATGAACGGCTTGCCGCGAATAAAAGTACGAATAAACGCTTTTCAAAAAGTGTCTTTCGTTCCGAAAAGTGTAACGAAACCTACTTATTCATCCGAAAAAGTGCATGAATCGCATTTATTCGTTCCAAGCGGCTTGGAGGCGGACTTATCTAAGTGCGGTCAGATAAAGAATCTATCATAAAACCTCCCAGTGGCCGCCCTTGTCGGAGCCTATACGCTCTATTTTTCCTATTTCTTTCAAATGGCGGATAATCTTTTCGACCCCTGAAATCGACAAACCGGATTTTTCGGCTAATTCCATGATGGAAATAGACGGCATCCCCAACATCAGCCGCAAGATTTTCTCCTTACTTTTCTCCTTACTTTTCTCCTTACTTTTTGAGGCCGTTTTCGACATAGTCGCCTGATATGGAATCTCTATGCGATACACATCCTGCTCCTCAACCGAGGGTTGTCCTCCATTGGAAAAAAGCGGCGTGTATTGAAAGATCTTCTTCATGCCGCTCCCCAACTCCTCCACAATGCCCATTTGTGAAAAAACATTGGCGATGACAGGATTTTTACGATGCGGTTTCGCATTGGTTTTGTCGATATGACCGTAAACGTATGGGATATTCCAATTTTCAGCGACAACACTATGTTGATATATCGTTAAGGTTGTCGGATAAAAACTACTGTATTCACGATGAATAAGCATATTCAAGACCTCTTCACGCAAAATCCTGTCACGGAGACTGAACCGCTGCATTCCCTCTATATAAGGACGTTCCGGCAAGTGTTTGGCTATGAAATCCATTATCTTAGGGTATGCAGTAAGCAAGTTGCATTCAAGAATGAGACGGTCATCGTAAAGCATCGTATCATTCATACGGCAAAGTACGTCTATGCGGTATTGGGGGTGTAAACGACGGATGGCTGGTTCTTTGCCGAACAACAATAAGGCCGCCAACGTAATGCCGCTTTTGCCGGTGTCGGTATCCGTCAATATCATTTCACCCGACCTGAGTATCTCCTCGTCGGAAGCCTCTACCCAAGGATGATCCGGCGTGCGGCTCCGAATAGACGAACGGAGATGACTAAAAGCCTCGTTATCTAAATCCTCTATGATAAAATCCGACACGATGGTATCTTCGGTTTTCTGCTTCATCTTACGGATAAACAGATTGGCAATCTGTTCCGTACTCCGTAAGGCAAAGTCCCCGTCTTGATTCCGATCATAATAAATCCCCTTGTAACTATGCGCTTGACAGCTTTCCGGCACATAAAAATAAATCAGTTTGCAACCATCTATTTCCATAGGTTCATAATTCAGGTAAACTGTCGGATGCAGAAGTTGAGGATTATTGGTTTCCCTAGCCAATGTATCAAGTTGAATCTGTATCTTATCCGGATTGATACCGGAAATCCGGCCGTTATCTTCCGCTCCCAGTATTACATGACCGCCCCGACGATTGAGAAAAGCGCAAATGGTTTCATAAACCGAACGGGACAGACTATCTTTCGACCTCTTGAATTCCACTTGATTGCCTTCTTTCAGCGCAATGATATCCTTTAATTTTTCCGGTGTCATAATATGATATTTTTCATGATGAATATCTGACGGATAAAAATACGACACCGGCAAAATATTCCGAAACCAATATCCTTAAAAAATATCAAAAGTTTAGCGTCTTGCGGATACTGAGGAAAAAACCAAGCGCGCTTGTATGATCCCAAAACAAAAAGGCGCACCGGTCTGTTGACCGATGCGCCCCGAGCAGCAATACTGCCTGTGGGTTTGGCCATGATACGCCGCCTCATGCCCCATGAAAACAGCAGGAAGACGGGCGACCGCGGACCAAGACAGGTACGCGCGGCTCAAACACCGCGGTCGGCACACCGCAGGCACGAACACCGCCGTCCGCCCTGCCGTCAGAATATATACGTCAAACCTGCCTTGAGGTTGTGATGATGCAGTTTCAGGTCGTCCACCTTGGTGAGGTTTATGAGGCCGTAGTCGTAACCTACCAGTATCCGCCAGTGCCGGCAGACATCGATGCCGACCCCGCCGCCGATGCGGACGTCCCAGCGTCGGTAATCGCTGTCCTTACCCCACAAAGCCTTGGTTTCCTTGTCGCTCAGACCCAAACCGGCCACGAGCGAGGCGTCTAATTTCGACGTGCAGCCGGCATAGAGGCCGAAGCTGGCCGTCGGGCCGGCGAAAATGAAGATGCGGGCGTTCGGCGTAATCTCATAACCATAATCGAACAACAGGGGAATGTTCAGGTAATGTTCGTTGAAACGGTTTTCGGCCGTCAAACCGGCTTCTCCGATTTCAAATATGCCGTCTTCTTGCCGGGTTAGATAGTGGTACTCGATGGACGGCATGAACTCGAACCCGAGTCCGAGCGGAATATTGTAGCCGACACTCACGTTAAAGCCGTTGTACCACCGGTTATCCCCCACGGAAGGGTTCATGCTCGTTCCGGAATAGCCCGCGCCTATGTTTACCTGGCCCAAGGCCGATGTGACGGCCATTACGAGAGCCGTCACCAAAACCATGATTCTTTTCATTTTTCGTTTAATTTAAAATATTATTCATGCGTATTTTTGCGACCCGACCACTTGAAAGCAAGTTTTCGATGGCTCTCGGCTGAATCAAAATGTTCTATCTTGGTCGCGACCATCGATATGGCAAAATAGACCGCGGTCTGGATCAGCAGTATCCTGAGCATAGGGGCGATGCTCTCAAGCGAGGCCCCGGCTCCGGCGAGATTGATATAGGCCCTGGTGCCGAAAGTCGAAGGGAAGAGATAGGAAAACATATCCCAAAACTTCGGGAAACAGGCTTGAGGCCAAGAGAATCCCGTCAGGAAGAGTTCCGGCAGCGTCAGGAAGAGCAACGCGACAATCGGCGTCTCCCGATGCCGGACAAACGTACTGTAAGCCATCGAGAAGAATACGCAGGCCGTGACATAAATGCCGAGGAAAACCATGGTCGTCCAAAAGTCGCTGACCATCGGAATGTCGAACAACATCGGAATCAGATAGACGATATACATGCCTATCATCATATAGACCAACCAATAGACCGCTCCGCGACCGAACACCACCCTGCCCGACGCCCCTTGAATCAACGGCTGCTTCTCTTCCCGGCGCGTACCGGCGAGCATACCCATCCCGTAGAACATCGTCTGCTGGATGACCAACATCAGGGCGGCCGTGATAAAGAAGAAATTGAAAGCGTTGCTCCTGTTGTACGGGTTGTTCTCCTCGAACGACATCGGCTTGACCGTCGGCGAAATCTGTGACATTTCTTCCAACATCACGAGATTGGCCGCCGTCATAAGGTTCTTATAGTAGAAAAAACTACCCATATCGCAATAGATGCCGACGGTCGATTGTTGATTCAAGGCTATCTTCTTGCCGAAATCCGAAGGGAAATACAGGATGCCGTGACATTGGCGATCCCGCATCAGTTGCTCCGCCTCCTGCATCGTAGCACAATAACCGCTGATCCTTACCTCCCTCGTCGCATCCACCTCGCGGACGAAACGCCTGCTTTCAACACAGTCCGCCTGATCCACCACCACGACCGGCACGTCCTCGAGATTGCCGTTGGCATATATCATATTGTACAGCAAGGGATAACCCAAACCGGCAATAAAGAAGATGACAATTACGCCGCTATCCTTGAAAACCGCCTTGAATTCCTGACGGAACAACCCTTTGAAGTCCGTCCAGAATGTCTTTATATATCCCATAGTCCTAATCCTTCCTGTAATTGTTGTACTTGTATGCGTTTTTCAACCGTGGCAGCAACGGCAGGGGAACAAGAAAGAATATCATGTAATGAACGACTTCCTTCCACCAACCTCCGAATCCCGAAGCGAAAATCGTTTCCTGGATATAGAAGTTGTAATAAGGCCTGAGCGGAAAAATCTCAGCCATGCCCCTGAAGAATCCCGGCATCTGTTCAAGCGGCACGGTGAATCCCGAAAGCGAGAACGCCAAAATGCCGAGAAACGCGCTGATGCAAACAGCCAGACGGCATACCGGCAACAGGGCCACGATACAGATGGCGAAAGCCTCGCTGGCCAAGACCATCAACACAACATTCAGCATCATGGCCCATATGGATCCCGCCAGCGGAAAATGCATCGGCCCGTAGAGCACGAGGACCAGCATGCAGCCGAGGGTCGAAAACAGAATGGTGTATGGCGTCAGTTTCGCCGCCAGCACCCTGACCATAGAGTCTGAAGACATCTCCAACAATTGCGGGGATGTCCCGTACTTGATTTCCGTACCCAAGGCGTATGCCACAACGATGATCGTGAGCAGTTCCAGCAGGCCCGGCAACAGGATATTGGAAAGATAGGCGTTGTAGTCGGTCGTCGGGTTGCCGATCTGATGGATATCCGTCAGAATCGGCTGTATGGCGGCCATAATCGCATCCTCGGACAGCCCCATGGCCCGCATGGTCTCCCGTTGGACGGCCCCTATGCTCAGGTTGAACATGGTCAGGAGATTCTTGTAACTCATCATCCCGCCGACATAATACATCGTGTTGAGGTAGATGGATGCGACCGGTTTCCGCCCGGCGAGTACATCGGCATACATATTCTCCGGCAACACGCATATGGCCGTGACCTCTCCGTTCTGCATGGCTTCCCGCGCGCTGGCATAGTCTCCGAAGCGAACGGTCTTCCCGAGTTCCGTGGCGTCGAGCTGTCTTATGAAATTCCTGGTAAGGGAAGAATTGTCGTTATCGACCACGGCTATGGGCAGTTCCTGCACGGAACCCTTCCCGAAGAAAGTCAGGAAAAACAGTCCGCAGAACAACATGGCGACAAGAGGTGCCAGCACATAGACCGGCCGCCGCTGCCACAACGCCAACTCTCTTTTGATAATCGCTTTCATTTTACAATCACTGTCATTCCCGGAAGCAGGCCCTCGGTCGGTTCCTCAGGCACAGCCCGCACTTCAAATGTCTTCGCATCATATGAATCGGTGTCTTTCGTGGCACGCCACGTCGCATAAGATTCTCTGGCCGCCATATAGGTGACTTTAGCGCTAACGGTTTTCCCGTCGAGCGCGGGAACCGAGAGCGTGAGGACATCTCCTCTCTTTATGCCGTGGAGATGATCTTCGCGGACATTGAAAGTGAACCAGACATCATTCATATCCGTAATGCTCATCACAGGGGCTCCCTGTCCTACCAGTTCCCCCTCCTTCGGATAAATGGCAGACACTATGCCGTCGCAGGGCGCCACTAAATACAGTTCGGCCAAATAGCCCTCTACTTCCATCAAGGCGCCTTCAGCCTGATTGACCACCGCGGCGGCGGCTTCCTTGTCTTCCACACGAGCACCCGCAACCGCCAAATCATACTGACTCTTGGCGGCCTTGGCCTGCGTTACGGAGGCGTCGTACTTCGCTTTTACCTCATCATATTTCTGAGCCGTCACTACTTTTTCGTTATACAGCCTCTGGATTCTTTCAAATGATTTTCTCATCACCTCTTGTTGTACAAGGGCTGTCTGCCACATCTGATAGGCGCCTTCTATCATCTCTTTCTGAGCGCCATTCTGCGCCTTCGTGCTCTGAGCCACCGCCGCGGCTTTCAAGGCGTTTACCTGTGCGAGTTTGGCCATCACCTCAGGCGAGTTGATGAATACGACCGTATCCCCTTTATGTACATAATCCCCTTCCTTTACATACAATGCCTCTATTCTGCCGGGTACCTTACCGGAAACACGGTATTCATTGGCTTCCGCCTCTCCGCAGACGACCGCGGGTTTGGGTTTCGAGACGAAATATCCGGCAATGCCGATGACAACGATAATTGTTACAAGGCCTATTATGCCAGCGGCCAGACTGTTTCTTTTCAGTTCCATATCATTATTCGTTTTTGATGTTACCTTGTGCCCTTTGCAGATTGACCGACGCCATCCGCAATGCAATGCCCGATTCTATATATTCCGAGTGAGCCTTCAGCCAGGCCGTCTGCGCGGCCATGGCCGTGTTGGCATCAACCATTCCCTCCTCGAACCCTATCGTTGCGGTTCTCAGGTTCTCTTCCGCACTTTCCAGATTGGATTCGGCCATCGACAGACTTTCCAACGCTTCGCTCTGCTCGTTGGCATATTTGGATACTTCGAGACAGACCATTTCTTTGGCATCCTCCAACTTGCTCCTGTAAAGCTGTGCCTCGGCCTTGGCTTTCCGGGTCTTGTAGGCCGCTTCAAAACCATGGAAAATCGGCACGTTCATCATCACGCCGGCCGAGAACCGTCCGCCGAAATCATTTCTGAAACCATGGCTCACATTCGGATTGCTGACCAAATAATTAGCCGTGGCGGCTATGGTCGGAAGCATGTCGGCCCGTACAACCTTTACCTTGTTGTCGTATATCTCGACAGCCGTGTTCAAGCTTTTTATTTCCGGACGATCCGCCCATATTTCTTCCATCGTCTTTACGGATAGAATCTGAGGGACGGGTACCGCTTCTCTCCCTTCGTCAGCGAGGATAATTTCGCTGTCGAGCGGAAGACCTATCTCTTTGCAAAGCAACATCTTGGCAAGTGACAGTCCATTGGTGGCCTTGAGAAGCATCCCGGCCGCCTCGTTTGCCTTGACCTTCACACTCAGAAGATCAGACTCCGTGGCAACGCCTTCCGCCACCAAGGCCGTAACGTCGTTTACCATCTTTTTAAGCAGATCTGCATAACTTTCAGCCAGTTCCTTTTTCGCCGCTATGGCCACAATCTGCCAGTAAGACTGGTCTATGCCGACAATGACCTGCTGATACTTCGTGTCATATTTATCTTTGGCAAGCTGTTCCGCCAATGCGGCAATCCTGTTGGCGGCAATGATTTTCCCGCCTGCAAACAAAGGCTGCGTAACGCTGACGGCTCCCACATATACATTATGTATATCAAGATGGAGGGCATCATCGATTTGGGAGCCTATGTGGTTGATCGCCCCGGAAACGTCCGTTTGTGAAAGGGCTCCGAACAAAGTTTGCCACATCGGGCTTGCCATAAACTCCTGCGCGGCCGCAGGGTTGGACATAATGGCTTGTGTAAGTTCATTCAGTTTGCCTGTCAGTTGCCCTTGGACAAGCGTCCCGCTGTTCCGCAACAATTGTGAAGCCTCGTCCCCGATGAGGTTGATGTCGTGGTTGTTGTACAAGTAGGCCGCCTTGGCGCTGACCTGCGGGAAATAATTGGCCCGCGCGATACCCCTGTCATAAGAGGCCATCTGGATCTCAATGGCATTTTGACTCAGTTCCCTGTTGCTGTCAATCGCCATCTGCCGGCAGTCCTCCAACGTAAGCCTCTGCTGGGCCTGTAGGATACAGGGGAGCAAAACTGCCGCCGTAATCAAAAATATTTTCTTCATAAAAATCTATGTTGGTTTGGCATACGTGGCTGCAAATTTCAGTCCCATTTCAGACTTGTGGATATTCAAAATTCCTTGCATATTATTCAATTTTCCCATCCAAGGAAATATGGATAGTCCTAATGGAAATAATCGTTATTTTTGCAACATCCAAAAGGAGACATTATGACAGAACCCTATCATGAGATTGACATAGCCCGGTTGGCAAAGATAACGGGCGTGTCAGAAGTGACGAGAATGTCCGATGAATTCATCATAACGAAGATATGCGGGAAAGACGCGTTCTCTCTGCTTAAATATCCTGTACGGTTCAAGGCCTATGCGGCCGTTTATTGTACACGCGGATCTTTTGACATCGACATCAACACGACAACCTTCAGAGTACGTCAGGACACCATGCTTTTCTACGTACCGGGCAGCACGATGCAGATAAAAGAAAGTGAAATCGACAAACTTATGGACAGCGAGGCGATTCTTGTGATCGCGACCAAGGATTTCCTCAAAAGCGGCCAGATTAATTTCGATTTTTTCATTAAGCCGAACACGGATTACGCCCATTCAAACCTTGACGGGACAGAAAAAGGCACCTTGAAAAAGAATGGCCTTTTCAGTCAAAGCATCAGGCTTTTGAACAATCCCTGCATTACCATAGATGAAGAAGGGAAACGCATATTGTCAGATTATTACACATTGGTGAACGACCTCTACAAAACCGGACTGCTCGGCGTGAAAGAGGCCATATGTTCCATAGGTACTTCCCTTATATGCCTGCTCGGAAATATCTGGACCGGAGAATTGTCCAAATATCAGACTTCCAGACCGGCACCGTCACGCACACAGGTAAAATATGAAGAGTTCCTCGCACTCGTATCCGAGAATTTCATGACGGAGAAAAGTGTCGCGTTCTATGCCGAGAAAATGTATATGACACCGAAATACCTGACAACCTTGGTAAAGAATGTAAGCGGAAAGACCGCTACGGATTGGATAGATACCTTTCTGGTGCTGGAGGCGAAGAATCTGCTTAAATATTCGGATCTTACCGCCAAGGAAATCGGCTATCGCCTTAATTTCCGGTCAATTCCCTCATTCCATAAATTCTTCAAAAGCCAGACCGGCCTGACGCCCAACGAATACAGGTTATCCGAATAACCGTCAAGGCCGCCGATTATCCGGATTTCCTATTTTATTCCTAATCTTTGTTTAGGATGAAAAAACCATATAGTTTTGCAGATGGTTTAAGAAACGTTTTTACGCCACGGCATAACCGGGTTCGCCCGGGTCATGCCGCCCATACCGCACGGGTATGACCGGTTTCAAAACGTTTATAAATAACCGCAATACTATTTATAATCATTTAAACAAATTAAGTTATGTTGTTTCATGTTTATGGCGGCATGGCCGTCTATCAGTGGGTCGCCATGCTGGGTGTCCTGTTGGGGCTGATCCTGTTCAATGAATTCGCACGCAAGACCAAATTCGGCGGAATCGTCACATTCTTCGCCATACCCGTCCTGCTGACGGCTTATTTCATAGCCATACGGATCGGGGCCGCCGCAGGTGCCGAATGGGCCCTGAAAAACCAAACGTATCTATACATGAACGGATGGTTCCATTACGCCAAACTATACGCCGCTCTCGCGGGCTGTATCGGATTCATGATGATCAAGTATGGCTGGGGCATCGGAAAACAACACTGGTTCAAGCCTTTCCCGTTTGTCATCGTTGCCATCAACATTTTGATTGCCGTGGCCTCAGACTTCGAGACCGCCGCCAAGGGATGGTACGTTTGGCAGCTCTCTCCGGAACAGGTCTGGCTGTACGGCGGATGGCACAACATCATGAACGGCGTGGCAGGGTTGCTCAACATCTTCTGTATGACCGCATGGTGGAGCGTTTACAGCTCCAAGGACCAGACCGATATGCTTTGGCCGGACATGACATGGGTCTATATCGTCGTCTATGACATCTGGAACTTCGCCTACACCTACAACTGCCTGCCGACGCACTCCTGGTTCTGCGGCATCGCGCTGCTGCTCGCTCCCACCATCGCGGCCGTCTGCTGGAACCGCGGCGGATGGATTCAGAACCGCGCCTATACCCTCGCCATCTGGTGCATGTTCGCACAGGTGTATCCGCTCTTCCAGATTACTTTCCCCGACGGAACCGCCGCCAGTAAGTGGGCGACACTGCCCACTCTATATGCCGACGGAACGCTCAACGGCATCGTCGAAGGCGGATGCGCCAACGCCAATCCGACGGCCATGACCGTCGTCAGTGCGATTGCACTGATCGTCAATGCCGTCGCGCTCGGCTACATCATCTGCGTATCCAAGAAACGGCACATCAATCCTTACAAGCAGGACGTCTTTACCCATCAGAAATACTACAAGGACGCCGCCAAGCGCATCGCCGCCTAAGCGGATTAAGCGCGGCTTGCATTTAAGCGCAGGCTTGACGATGAAGCGGGTGGACCGATCGGTTCACCCGCTTTTTGTTTGTCCGCCCGGCCTGAAATAACAGAGAGCATGTAAAAAAACAGCGGGACAAACAAATTCACTTTGCCTGTCCCGCCGGTATAATTGTTTCAATTGATTTCCGGAAATCTCCGGAACTTAGTATTCGTCTTCGTGAAAGAAGAAGTCTTCTTTGGTCGGATAGTCCGGCCAAATATCTTCTATACCCTCATAGACGCCCATCTCGTCTTCCAACTCCTCCAGATTTTCCAACACTTCCTGAGGCAGGCCGGAGCGCATGGCGTAATCCAACAATTCGGCCTTCGTGGCAGGCCAAGGCGCATCTTCCAGTTTGGAAGCCATTTCCAATGTCCAATACATAGCGGTATCCCTTAAAAAATTTTGCAAAAGTAGTATTTTTTTTCGGGTTCGCAAATCCTTTATAAACCCTTATAAATGATAAGATAAGACAGAATGCCGCCTACGGCGGCAAGGATGTTCCGATACTCGCCGGCATCACGCTCAATAGTGGAA
>CAMWSI010000008.1 GCA_947176875.1 uncultured Bacteroidales bacterium | reverse complement strand
TGCACTGGTTCGTGGCCGAAGATTCCATCGACCCCTATCTCGTCTATCGGCTCGTAGTACCCACCGACGGTGTTTACAACATACTGGGTATCTACCAACGTCGTTTGTCCGATTTCAAAACCACAGCATTGGCGCTCAATACGTATTCCGATAATAATTGCATGAACTGCCATACGTTCCGGAACGGCGAAGCCGATGAAATGACCGTACACTGGCGAAAACCGTCCGAAGGCACGCTCGTCCAAAATCACGAAGGCGCCCGTAAAATCGTGTTGCCGCCCAAGGCGGGCGCCCTCAATTTGCGCCTGACTTATCCGGCCTATCATCCGCAGGGTCGCTATATCGCGTTTTCCACCAATCTTTTATTAGGTTACGCCTGCTATGAGGCCCACAGACGCTTCTTCGATCCAGGCGACAGCATCGCGCATATCGTCGTTTACGATATTGATAGCAACCGTTTGTTTTCCAACCGGCAGCTGTGGCAAGAAAACCGGCTTCTGTCTTATCCGGCCTGGTCGCCCGACGGCCGCACCCTTTATTTTTGCAGCGCACCGGCCGTTTACGCCGATTCGTCGGTGCTCTCCCTTTCCGAGAAACAGAAAATAGAACGTATCCGCTTCGACTTGGCGCGCATCGGATTCGATCCCGAAACGGGACAATTCGGCGACTCTGTCCAAACCTTGCTTGCAGCCGGAGATTACAACGGCAGTTTTTCCCTGCCGCGCGTCAATCCGGCCGACCCGAACTGCATCGCCGTCAATATCGGCACCTTCAGTTCTTTTCCTTCCCAGACATACGGCGATTTAGGATTGGTTTTCCCCGAACGACCCGATACCATGGCCGATAGCACTATATATATGCCGCATTTCGAACCCGCGGCCACACTCAATTCGCCGGAAGCCGAGAGTTTTCACAGCTGGAGCCGGAACGGCCGCTGGATGGTCTATACCGGCAAACGATTGGACGGATATTTCGCCCTGCCCTATATCGCTTATTTCGACGGCAAGACGTTTTCCAAACCGTTCCTGCTACCGCAAAAAGACGGCGATTGGTACCGAAGTTCCCTCAAATCGTTCAACTTGCCGGAACTGACGGTTTCGCCATCGAAACTGACCCCCAAACAAATGGAAAAACTGCGCGACGGCTATACGCTGACCGTAGAAATCGATGAAATAGAAACGCTTATTCAACAACTGCATGAGACCGGACATTAAACGATACGGCATTTTCCTGCTTTTTCTCTGTCTCGCCATAACGACGGACGCGGCGGAACACCATACGGCATGGCTGAACGTCATGAACGCAGACCGGCGTACGCCTCCTCGGAACACGCTTTGGAAAAACGACGACACAACAGCTGAAAACCATGCCTCGGACGCCCGTGTCGCCTTGGAACAAAACGAGCCTATCAAGGCCCGCATAGCCGCCGAACGTTACTTCCAAACGGCCGCGGACACAGCCGCGGACCGTACGGAAATGGCCACGATTCTCAAATGGGCGCTTGTGACGACCGGACGTCTCAACGAAGATTTCCTGACCTACGGACGCATTCCCGAAATGGGTCTGATGCTGCCGATAAGTTTCCCGGCGACGGACATCGCCAAACCCTATAGTTGTCTGACCATAGCCTGCGGCCTATATGTGCCCGCCCTGTCCACGATGATTTGCGCCACAGACCGCAACGGTCTCGATTTATTTTCGGCACGTCTGCTGACAGAAATCTGTATCGGAACCGGACGCCTGAGTCTGGCGCGCCGTTACATCGCCCATCTGCCGGAAACCGAACAGGACGATTGGTACCGTCAGCTTAAACAACACCGTCAGGCACTTTGGGCTTGGGACAGCCTGCCCTATCATCTGCCGTCCGAACCTACCACAACCGATGCCTGGGTATCTCTGTTTTACCCGCTCAACGCAGCCGAAAAGGCGGCTTATAACCTGACGCCTGCACAAGCCCGTTGCCTTTTGGATTATTACACGTTACTGCAATTGTTGCACAAACGGTTGGAGCTGTTGCCCGATATAACGGAGGCTTACCGTGAACAAGGCGTCACACGGCTGCCGACCTATGTACAGGAGGCCTTGTTACTCTCGATGAACTACCTCAACGGCGGCGTTTCCAAAGATGAACTATCGCGGTGGCGCGCCGGTGACCTGCGTATAGAGCCGGGCGTCGTCGAACGTTTCGAACGTTGGTTCCATGCTTTTACAGCCCTGCGGAACGGAGCGGACAATTGGCACGATATACGGCAAAACCACGGCGATTCCTATGTCTTTTATTTTATATGGGACGGCGTCGCTTTTTAAACCTGCTTGAACTATGAAAAAAAACTTATACCGCACACTGTTGGTCACCGTATTGTTAGCGGATGCCGTACTGCTCGGCTTAGCCGGCAAACGCGAACAAAAAAAGCGAATCTACATGGCCGAACGGCCGCTGGTCACGATTCCGGCCTATGCCGACAGCCTGGTGCTACCCCCCAATATCGCGCCATTGGGGTTTACCGCCGAATGTCCCGATATGAAAATCAAGGCGGTAAAATTCTCGGCTTTCGTCTATCCCCAAGCCGACCCGGCCAACCCGATCGGAACGGATACCGCTCTGGCCGTCGGACAGATTCTGTTCGACCCTTGGCCCGGGAAGTTCGAAGCCCAACATCTCCGCCAATGGCACGGATTATTAGCCGGAGCCAAAAACGGCTTCATCCGTGTGGAAATCACGGCATATCCGGACGGCCAACCGGACAGTCTGCAATGTTTTCCTCCCTTGACTTGGTTCATCGCCGATGAACCCATCGATCCTTACATCATCTACCGAACCAGCATTTTCGAAGACGCTTCTTACCACCACCTGGTCATAGAGCAGAAGAACATAGAGAATTTCGAGACCCAACCCCTGCTGGACAATTTCCTGATGAATCGCAATTGCATGAACTGCCACGCCTGCGAAGGGAACAACATCAACAATTTCCTCGTCCACCTGCGCGGTACGCTGACCGGCACGTTGCTCGCGCGGGACGGCGAGCTGCTCAAACTGAAGATTCCCGACAGCCATCCCGGCCTGCGCCTCGTTTATCCGTCGTGGCACAAGGGCGGTGATTTCATCGCCTTTTCCACGAATCAGGTCTATTCCCAACATTTCTCCACCCCGAACCGCAAAGGCTTGGTAACCGTGGATACGTTAGGGGATATTGTCGTTTTAGACACCAAAACGCTGGAACTTTTTTCCTGCGACGAACTGACTTCGGACGAGTATGACGATGTTTTTCCGTGCTTTTCGGCAGACGGACGATCGCTGTTTTTCTGCCGGGCTCCGGCACGCGGCACCGAAGCCGAACGTCAGGCCTTGGAGAAAGTCCGGCAACAGGCGCGCCATACACCGGCCGATTCGCTGTTTTTCCGAACCGGCGAACGGTTGGAAAACTGGATGGGTGTGTCGGACGAACAAATTGAAAAAGCCAACGCTCTGCGCGCCGACCTTATGCAGATAGACTTCGATCCGGATACCCGCCGTTTCTCAAACCTCCGCACGGTAGCCCGTTTTTCGGATATGAACCGAAGCGTGACGATGCCTTTTGCCTCGCCGGACGGAGAATACCTTGTCGTCAGCGTCTTGCCCACGACGACATTCTCCGTACAGGTCATGGGCGACCTATACAAAATCCATCTGCACGACAGTACGCCTTCCGGCATGGTGCCGACCGGCGTGGAATGCGGCTACCGTATAGAACCGATACACAGTCTGAATACGGACGGTTCCGAAACGTTCCACTCATTCTCGAGCAACGGCCGCTGGATGGTCTTCGCCAGCAACCGGGAAACGTTCGGCATACCGGAACTATATATATCATACGTTTCGGAAGGGCGTTTCGCCAAGCCGTTCATCCTGCCGCAGGCCGAAACCGATTTCTACGCCCGCAACCTCCGCGCCTTTTTGTTTCCGTTCCTGAGCGCCGAACCGGCCAAGTTTAATGCCACGAAAACGGCCGAAGCGGCGCATGGCGAAAGTGTGGAACTCAAGGTCATCGACTTGGATAAATACAAAACCGCCGCCCGCCCGGCTTCCGAAAGCGGACCCTGAGGCGTTTCGCGTACGGGACACACGGTTTTTCAGGAAAAATCGTTATATTTGCGCTATTATGCGCGTAATGTCTCTTTTTTCTTCCATCGGGTGGTTACCGATTTGCCGTCGGCTGTCAGGCCTGGCGTTCGCTTTCTTATTGTCAGAACCGGCCGTTTGTCTGGCGGACGAACACGGGGGCGGCGGCCACCACGATGCCAAGGAATGCGACACGACGCCGGTGAAATATGCGTTTCACGATACCACGCTTTATGTGGGCGACAGTTGTTGGCTTGAAACACCTGTATCTGACAATTACTCTACTTCTTGGTTGCTGCCGTCCAGCATCAACGAGTCCGACGATTTTGAATACAACAGGGACGATATTTTGGTTTCCTGCTCGCAGGCTGAAAATCCGAGAGAACTGACGATGAGCCTTTGGAATATAATCCATACCACCGTCCCCAACGGTTATACCGGCCTTTTCTCTTATACCATCGATGCCATCAATCCGGAATGTCCTGACCGCGAGGGGGATTCCATCTATATCACTTTTGCTGTAAAATGCGACACGACGCCTGTCAAACTTGCGTTCCGTGACACGGCCTTCTGCGAGGGCGACAGCCTGCTGCTCGTGGCCACCGACCAACCGCACGAAGGCTACAGCACGCTTTGGACCGACCTTTCTTCGGCGGCCGAAGTGCTTTACGAGGGTGACTCCCTCCTCGTCACCAAGCCGGGCACCTATGCGTTCCGCCTCTACAATATGGTGAACAACGGCTGTCCCGACCGCGAGGGCGACACCGTCCGCGCCGCGTTCTGGCCGAAGCCCCAGGCTTTTCTGCCCCAAGACACGCTGGAGGCCTGCGGTAGCCGTACCGGCGCCCTTACATTCGCCTCCGGCCAGCCCCATATTGCCTGCCGCTGGAGCGACGGCGACACCGCCGACACCTACCGCTTCGCCTACAAAGGCGACACGCTCGACAAACGTTTCTGCACGCTGTACAACATCTGTGGCGATACACTGACCGACAGCGTTATTGTGCGCTTTTTACCGCCCTACGCCTATCTCGGCGGCGATTCCCTCGTCGGATGCCGCGGCGACTCGGTGCTGTTCGATTTGGAACCGTACAACCGGCACCTGCCTCACTACAACGACCTGCGCTTCGTCTGGACACTGCGCGGAGACACGGTGCGCGACGGATTCCCAAGCGACAGGGATGAACCCGCGCGGCTGTGGGTACGCTTCCCCCAGGACACCGGCCTGCTGACCGTACAGGTGTTTTTGCCCGACGCCGCACCCGACGCCGCGCCCGCCTGCCCCGTCGCATCCGACACCATCGACCTGCAACTCTACATCTGGCCCGACATCGATTTCTTCGTACGGAACGGCGACACCACCATCTGCCATTACGATTCCATCGGCCTTTTCCTCGACCGCGACAGCCTCGTCTTCTCGCCCGACGCCTACTACATCTGGCTTTTCGACTCCGTGCCTTTCGACACCACCGCCGACAAAATCATATACGCCGCCGACACCGGTGTCTATACCGTTACGGGCGTCAACTATTGCAGCCGCCATTCCGAATCGTTTGTGCTGCACCATCATCCCAAAGAACGCATCACGGTGGTGATGCAAGATACCACCGTCTGTCCGGAGACACCCATCGCGTTTGACCCCACGCTGCCTTACGGGGGCAACCATTACGTCTGGTTCAAGGGCGGCGCGGACGGAGAGGGCGACTATGAGGACGATGGCGGGGACGACAGCGGCGACTACATGCAGTTCCGCAATCCGGGCGAGGCGCCCGAAGACGGGGACATCGACGCCTGGCCTTGGGACGCCTCGGCTGAGATATGGATAGACACGCCGGGTACGTACACGCTCTATGTGATGGACACGGCCGGTTGCATGGCGCACAGCGAGCTTAAAATCACTGAAGAGGACTGCACGCCCAAGTTCGAAGCCCCCAACGTCTTCACCCCCAACGGAGACGGCATCAACGATGTTTTCAAGCTTAAGACCATGGAGAAACTCTTTGAGTTCGAAATACGCATCTTCAACCGATGGGGCAATCAAGTGCTCGCTTTCAACGGAGAACCCGAAGATTTTGAATGGAACGGCAAAATCAAGGGCAACGGACAGGACGCCGCAGACGGCGTCTATTTCTATGTGGCCACCTACAAGGACTACAAAGGGAAAAAGAAAAAGCAATCCGGTTCCGTTACCATTCTACGATAATTTTTGCGTATATTTGCCAACTTACATACCAAACGTAAATAAAATAAATATCAGCAATATGAGCAAATTCATTTCCGCCGCAGAAGCGGCCGCCCATGTAAAAGACGGCGCCACCGTCATGATCGGCGGTTTCCTCGCTGTCGGTTCGCCCCTTAAGATCATCGACGCTCTGGCGGCTTCCGGCGTCAAGAACCTGACGCTGATTTGCAACGATACGGCCTATCCCGAAAAAGGCATCGGCAAACTGATCGCCAACAAACAAGTCAAGAAAATATATGTGTCGCATATCGGAACCAACGCCTTGACGATGGATCAGATGAACCAAGGCGAGTTGGAAGTGGAATTCTGTCCGCAGGGCACATTGGCCGAACGCGTCCGGGCGGGCGGCGCCGGCTTGGGCGGCGTACTGACGCCGACAGGACTGGGTACCGTCGTGGCCGAAGGCAAACAGGTACTCGACATCGACGGTAAGGAATTCCTGCTCGAAAAACCGTTGCGTGCCGACGTGGCGTTGATAGGCGCGAGCATAGGCGACGAAGAGGGCAACCTCATCTACCGCGGCACTTCGCAGAACTTCAACCCGCTTATGGCAACGGCGGCCGACACCGTCATCGCTGAGATTGCCGACGTAAAACCCGTGGGCAGCCTCGCGCCGGAAAACATCAAGACCCCGTCCATCCTCGTGGATTACATCGTTCGATAAAACAACAACCGTTATGGAAGAAAAGCAATATAAATCCGTACTCCGTCTGCGGATGAGCGCGAAAGACGCGCACTATGGCGGAAACTTAGTCGATGGGGCGCATATGGTGCACCTGTTCGGCGATGTCGCCACCGAACTGTTGATTCAGATAGATGGCGATGAAGGCCTTTTTGCCGGTTACGAAAGCATTGAATTCTTGGCGCCCGTCTATGCCGGCGACTACATCGAAGCGGAAGGGACGATTGTAAAAGTGGGCAACACCAGCCGCAAGATGGAATTTGTGGCGCGCAAAGTGATCGCTACCCGGCCCGATATTTCCGCTTCGGCCGCCGATGTGCTTGAAGAACCGATTATCGTTGCCAAAGCCGTTGGCACTTGTGTAACCCCCAAAACGTGCAAGCGCAAATAGATTATGGAGAAACTGATTATCACGGCCGCCATCTGCGGGGCGGAAGTAACGAAAGAACAGAATCCGGCCGTACCTTACACGGTGGAGGAAATCGTGCGCGAAGCCAAGTCGGCCTACGACGCGGGGGCGGCCATCGTACACGTCCATGTGCGCGAGGACGACGGCACGCCGACCCAGAGCAAAGCGCGTTTCAAAGAGTGCATCGACGCGATTTACAAAGTGTGTCCCGACGTGATTCTGATTCCATCGACGGGCGGTGCCGTAGGCATGACGGCCGAAGAACGGCTGCAACCGACGGAACTGTTCCCTGAAATGGCCACGCTCGACTGCGGTACCTGCAACTTCGGCGACGACGTGTTCGAAAACACGATGCCCATGATGCGCGATTTCGGCAAACGGATGCTTGAAAACCATATCAAACCCGAATACGAATGCTTTGAAATGGGGCATCTCGACACCATTCTGACGATGGCCAAAAAAGGTCTCGTACCCGGCGACCCGATGCAGTTCAACTTCGTACTCGGCGTACCCGGCTGCACGCCCGCCACGGTGCCCAACCTCTGCTGGCTCGTGAACGCGATTCCGGCCGGCTCCACTTGGACGGCGACAGGCATCGGCCGTCACGCTTTCACGTTGGCCGCGCCGGCCATTGCGATGGGCGGCAACGTCCGCGTGGGCTTCGAAGACAACCTCTACCTTGAACGCGGCGTTTTGGCCAAGAGCAACGGCGAACTCGTAGCCAAAGTGGTACGTATCGCCAAAGAACTCGGCCGCGAAATCGCCAACCCGGCGGAAGCCCGGCAAATCCTTTCGCTCAAGCCGCGCAATTAAGCGGAGACGGGTCCGAAAACAAAAACAAACCGAATTAAAAACAATTAAACTTATAAAACACTATGCAACCTAAAGGAAACAAATACGGTACGCACCGCGTTATCTCGCCCAAGGGCGTTCTGCCCCAACCCGCCGACAAAATCGACAACAATATGGACGTGCTCTACGACAATGAAATCCTCATTGACGTACAGACGCTGAACATAGATTCGGCCAGTTTCACGCAAATCGAAGAACAGGCCGGCGGCGACAAGGCCAAGATTGCCGAAATCATGCTCGGCATCGTGGAAAAACAAGGCAAACACCGCAATCCCGTGACGGGTTCGGGCGGTATGTTGCTCGGTACCGTCGAAAAAATCGGCGACGCGCTCAAAGGCAAGATCGACCTTAAGGAAGGCGACAAAATCGCGACTTTGGTTTCATTGTCGCTCACGCCCCTGCGCATCGACAAAATCAAGGATATCCGCGCCGACATCGACCAAGTGGATATCGACGGCAAGGCCATCCTGTTCGAAAGCGGCATCTATGCCAAGATTCCTTCCGACTTGCCCGAAAACCTCGCGCTCTCGGCCTTGGACGTGGCCGGTGCGCCGGCCCAGACGGCCAAACTGGTGAAACCCGGCGATACGGTATTGATTATCGGCGCGGGCGGCAAATCGGGTATGCTCTGCTGCTACGAAGCCAAGAAACGCGCCGGCGTGACGGGCAAGGTCATCGGCCTCTGCCATAGCGAAAAGAGCGCCAAACGCCTCATCGACCTCGGTTTCTGCGACCACGTATTCACGGCCGACGCCACGCAGCCGGTCGCTATTTACGAAAAAATCGAAGAACTGACGAAGGGCCAGCTCTGCGACGTGACGATCAACAACGTGAACATCGAGAATACGGAAATGGCCAGCATCATCTGCACGAAAGACGACGGCGTGGTCTATTTCTTCTCGATGGCCACCTCGTTCACGAAAGCGGCTTTGGGCGCGGAAGGCGTCGGCAAGGACGTGACGATGATTGTCGGCAACGGCTATACGAAAGGCCATGCCGAAATCACGTTGCAGGAACTGCGCGAAAACGAAGCCCTGCGCAAGGTTTTCACGGATCTGTACGCATAATGACGGTACGGCGGGTGTCCCGACGACCGGTTTCGGCCGGTAACGCGGACACCCGTTTTGATAATATACGGCAACTTAACGGCGATTAAAATATCATGGCTAGCAGAAGAAAAGAGATGTTTCCCGAAGTGACCGACGCCCAGTGGAACGATTGGACGTGGCAGGTTCAGAACCGGATAGAGACACTGGAAGACCTCAAGAAATACATCCGCCTCACACCCGCGGAGGAAGAGGGTGTCAAACAGACGCTCAAGACGTTACGTATGGCGATTACGCCGTACTACCTGAGTTTGATCAATCCGGACGATCCGCACGACCCCGTGCGCCGGCAGGCCATCCCGACGGGATTGGAAACGCATCAGTCGGCCGCCGACCTGTTGGATCCGCTGCACGAAGACTCGGATTCGCCGGTTCCCGGTCTCACGCACCGCTATCCGGACCGCGTGCTGTTCCTCATCACCGACCAGTGCTCGATGTACTGCCGTCACTGTACGCGCCGCCGATTCGCCGGGCAGCACGACTGCGAATCGCCGGCCGAACGCATTGACAAGGCGATTGAATACATCGCCAAGACGCCTCAGGTACGGGACGTATTGCTTTCCGGCGGGGACGCGCTCTTAGTTTCGGACCAGGTGTTGGAGTCCATCATCAAACGGCTCCGCGCCATTCCCCACGTGGAAATCATCCGTATCGGCAGCCGCACCCCCGTGGTCTGCCCGCAGCGTATCACGCCCGAACTCGTGGCCATGCTGAGCAAGTATCATCCGATTTGGCTCAACACGCACTTCAACCACTCGAACGAAATTACGGAAGAGTCGGCCGGCGCCTGCGCCCGTCTGGCCAATGCCGGCATCCCGCTCGGCAACCAGTCGGTTTTGCTGCGCGGCGTGAACGATTCGGTGGAAGTCATGAAAAAGCTCATGTGCAACCTCGTCAAAATCCGCGTCAGACCCTATTACATTTATCAGTGCGACCTTTCCATGGGCTTGGAACACTTCCGCACGCCCGTGGCCAAAGGCATTGAGATTATCGAAGGCCTCAGAGGCCATATTTCGGGCTATGCCGTACCGACATTCGTCGTGGATGCGCCGGGCGGCGGCGGCAAGATTCCCGTGATGCCGAACTACCTCATCTCGCAAGGCACGGGCAAAGTGATTCTGCGGAATTACGAGGGCGTCATCACGACTTATACCGAACCGACGAACTACGACAACGAGACGGCCCGGGAAAACGACCGCAACCTCAAGACCGAGGGCGTGAGCGCGCTCATGTGCGGCAAGGCGGACGCGATTTCGTTGGAACCGGACAATCTGGACAGAAAGAAACGCAACGAAAAACACTAATCCGATGGCGGAGGAAAAGAAGAGCAAATTAGGTTTGGATTTTGCCAAGGTTGAGGCGGCCAAGATGTCGGCCGCCCGCATTGCCGAAGACGTACAGCGGTTCGTCGATGGCTATACCACCGTGGCGGTGGAACGTACGATAGCCCGTCTTTTGGGTATCGACGGCGTGGATGAAAACGGCGTGCCCCTGCCCAATGTGGTGGTGGACGCCATGAAAGACAGCGGCCTTTTGGGCGAGGGTGTCATGTTCGCGATAGGCAACGCGGTGGTAGCCGAAGGGAAAACGCCGCAACAGGTGGCCGAAGCCTTGGCCGCCGGCCTGTGCGAGATAGAGAAGTTCCCGACGGCCACGGCGCAACAGCGCGAAGCCGCCCTGCAACCCTACGTCGATGCTTCGATGGAACGTATCCGCGAACGTCGGGCGCGTCGCGAAAAATACCTTCAGACTATAGGCGAAGGTCCCAAGCCTTACCTCTACGTCATCGTGGCCACCGGGAACATCTACGAGGATGTGGTGCAGGCACAGGCCGCGGCCCGGCAGGGCGCCGACGTGGTGGCGGTTATCCGCACCACGGGTCAAAGCCTTTTGGACTACGTGCCTTACGGCGCCACCACGGAAGGCTTCGGCGGCACGATGGCTACGCAGGAGAATTTCCGCATCATGCGCAAGGCCTTGGACGAGGTGGGCGAAGAGGTGGGCCGCTACATCCGGCTCTGCAATTACTGCTCCGGACTCTGCATGCCCGAAATCGCCGTCATGGGAGCTTTGGAAGGTCTGGACGTCATGCTCAACGACGCCCTCTACGGTATTCTTTTCCGCGACATCAACATGCAGCGGACGCTCGTGGACCAGTACTTCTCGCGCGTCATCAACGCCTTTGCGGGTGTCATCATCAACACGGGCGAAGACAACTACCTGACCACGGCCGATGCCGTGACCGAAGCCCATACCGTACTGGCTTCCGACTTCATCAACGAACAACTGGCGCTGCTGGCCGGCCTGCCCGAAGAACAGATGGGACTCGGACACGCGTTTGAAATGGATCCGATGCTGGAAAACGGCTTCCTGCTGGAACTGGCGCAGGCGCAGATGACGCGCGAAATCTTCCCGAAAGCCACGCTGAAATACATGCCCCCCACCAAGTTCATGACGGGCAACATTTTCCGCGGACATATCCAGGACGCGCTGTTCAATCAAATCGGCATCTGGACGAACCAAGGCATCCAATTGCTGGGGATGCCGACCGAGGCCATCCATACGCCGTTCATGAGCGACCGCTTCCTCTCCATCGAGAACGCCAAATACATCTTCAACAACATGAAGGATATCGGCGAAGAAATGGAGTTCAAGAAAGACGGTATCATCCGCAAACGCGCGCAGTTCGTTTTGGACGAGGCGCTGCAACTGTTGCGGAAAATCGAGAAAGAAGGGCTGTTCACGGC
>CAMWSI010000007.1 GCA_947176875.1 uncultured Bacteroidales bacterium | reverse complement strand
GGGCATGACCCGTTACGAAGTCCACGAATGGAAAAATGACGGATGGCACCCCTCCGCGCTGTTCAAAATCGAAGAAACAAACGAACAATATAAACGGATATTTACCGTCCGATCCGACTCCATACCGCAAGGCGAACACCGGTTCGCTTTCCGATATTACGGCAACGATGTATTGAAAGGCCATTACGAATTCGACGGTTCCATTCCGGTGGTGCCGCCTATCGAATGGCCGATTCAAACGAAAGACATCAGCGGCACCATCATCGAAAACGGCCAGACGAAAACGACTGAAGACGGCCATGTGGTCATACGGCGGGACTTGATACGGAACGGCACGCCGCCTTATACCGTTTCGTACGGCACGCTGAACGCACAAGGCATGTCTCCCAGCCACACGACCCCTTTTCCGCACGACACGTTGCACATTTCAAAAGCCGGTCATTACTATTTCCTCATTTCCGACGCCAACGTCTGCGGCGACGCGGCCAAAACGGAAATCAAAGTGCTCGACAACCTGTTGGGCGTATCGGTGCAAGCGCGTGCGCCCATCAGTTGTCACGGTGCGGACGACGGTATATTGCAAGCCGTTCCGACCGGCACGGTGGACGAGAGGTTTCTCGATTATATCTGGAAAACCGATGGCGGTACGGTGGGCCGTGAAGCTACGTTGGGACAGATTCGGGCGAATACGGCCTATGCGGTGGAAGTCCGGCACCGCTTTTTGCCGCGGTTGAAAACGACGGCCTCGATGAGCCTAAAGGAACCGGCTCCGTTCAGCATAGCCGTTTCTTCCACCACCGACGTCAAATGTCACGGACAGCATACGGGATCGGCCGTATTTCTCATAAATGGCGGTACCCCGCCGCTGGCAGGGTATTGGGACAACTTCACGGACGGCTTCAAGATAGAGAATGTACCGGCCGGTCATTACAAACTGAAAGTATTTGACAGCCGAGGCTGCCTGACCGAATACAAAACCTATATCCGGCAGCCGGACACGCCGCTGCGCATTGTGGTGGACAGCCTGCGCCATGTGCATTACAACACATCGAACCAACTGCAACTCGGCTACTTTGACGCCCATGCCGAGGGCGGTACCCCACCGCTCAGCCGTGTTACGTACAACACGTTCGGTCTGCCGCAGAAAAACAAAATGGGGGGACGTTACCCGCTGACAGCGGGCGACGCCAACGGCTGCACGGTCGATACGACGATTGTCGTGGAATCTTACGACCGCCTAAGCGCCAGCATCATCAAGACACACGAGGTAAGTTGCTTCAACGGTTATGACGGTGCCTGCGCCCTGCTGATACGCGGCGGAAACCCGCCCTTCGACATCCGGTGGTCGAACGGCAGCACGGAACGCGGACTGAACGACGTGCCGGCCGGCACATACCGCGCCGTCATTACGGATCTGAACGGTTGTCGCACGACGGCCGAAGTGATTTTCAACGAGCCTGCGCCGATTACGGCCGACCGTCCGCGTGTGGAGCAACCGTCTTACGCCGGCTATCGGGAGGGGCTGTTGCCGGCCGTAGCGGCCGACGGACGGATTACCGCCTTGATTAAAGGAGGAACACCTCCCTACCGGTATGCCTGGACACACCTGCCGACCAACAGAATCAGCTATACGGAAATCCCTGTATTGGAGAACTGTGAAAGCGGCGGCTACCGTCTGACGGTTTTCGACGCACGGGAATGCCTGGCTTCTTTCGAAATGGCCATACCGTTTGTCGAACCGTTGCAAGCATTCCTGAACGTGACGGCCGACATTGCCTGCGGAGGCGAAACGACAGGCGGATTGCAGGCACGGGCGACCGGCGGCACGCCGCCTTACCGCTATACGTGGCGGGCGTTGAACAAGAGCAGGTTGAAAGACGTACCGCAGACCATAGACTCGATACGGGACGTCGTTTTGGCCAATGCCGACGATACGGCGGACGGATTACCTGCCGGAACCTACGAATTGACCGTGACCGATGCCCTGAATATAGAATCGACAGCGGTTCTGACTTTGGCGGAACCCGAACGACTGCGGCCGACGATAACGGATATACAGGCCGCTTCTTACGGCGGCTGCACGGACGGTGTAACGCCCGCGGCTGCCTGTGACGGTTCCGTAAGCGTGCTGCTGAACGGCGGCAGCGGCGCGAAGCGTCTGACGTGGACAGACGATAGAGGCGACACCTTGCGGCAAACCGAAACGACGGGCTCATCAGCCGGGTTGCAGGCCGTTTGCGGCGGAACATACCGGCTTTTTGTCGAAGATAGCCGCGGTTGCCGGGACAGCCTCGACGCCACCGTGCCGCAACCGGCCGCGCTCGCCTGTTCGGTACGGCAGACCGACAGCATCCTCTGCCACGGCGGCCGGGAAGCGATGGCGCAGGCGGTGGTGACGGGCGGTGAACCGCCCTACAGCTATCGGTTCCGTTACGAAGATGAGGAAACCGATCCGTTGTTGCGGACTTCTGCGGAAAGAGCCGCGCAAGGGTCGGACGGAGACATCGCGGAAACGCGGGTGGAAACGGAAAAGACGGAGACACAAGGCGGCGCGGAACTGGTCTTCCCGATGCTGTGGAAACTGCGGGCCGGATATTATACATTTTACGTGACGGATAGGAACGGCATCGAAAGCCATTTCCGCTTCCGCATTCCCGAACCGGATGTCTTGCAAGGCCAATTGCAGACAAGCGCCTCTCCTTGTCATGAACCGGAAGCGGGCTCGGCCGTCGCCGACATACGGGGCGGCACGCCGCCTTATGCCCATCGCTGGCTGTACAACGGCTTGGAACTGCCCGCACGTACGGCCGAATTGAGCGGATTGGGGGAAGGGCGTCTCGAAGTACACGTACAGGACCGCAACGGTTGCCCGCTCGTCCTGACCGGTACGATAGACAAACCCGAACCTCTGACGGTATGGGCGACCGCTTCGGAAGAATCCTATGCGGGCAGCCGCTACGGACTTCCCGTTCCGCCGGCCATCGACGGGGCGATACGACTGGACGTACAAGGCGGAACGCCGCCTTACCGCTATGCGTGGACGGCGGAGGATACGACACGAAACAGCGGGAAAGACGGAGACCCGGACAGGGACGCAGCCGAGGACAGCCGATGGATACCGCTGCCCGACACGACAGCCACCATTGAGCGACTTGCTCACGGCCGCTACGGCTATCAGGTGACCGACAGTCATGGCTGCAGTCATAACGGAGAGACTGAGGTCGCCCGGACACCCGATCTGACCGTCCGCATCGCGTTGCGGCGCATCATCAGTTGCGCCGGGAAGCATGACGGCGCCCTGCAAGCTGTTGTACAAGGCGGCACACCGCCTTACCGTTACGACTGGCGACGCAACGGCAACACGGTTTCGCCGCAGGCCGAAACGATGGCCGACAGTCTGGGCGGAGGCGTCTATCTGCTGACGGTAACCGATGCCAAAGGCGTGATGGCCTTAGACAGTTTCCATCTGCCTGCGCCACAGCCGCTAAGCGCCATCGTACACACAGAAGCCGTAAGCGGCCACGGTGCGGCGGACGGACACATAGACTGGCACCCGCTCGGCGGACGCACGCCCCTTACGGCCGTATGGCGATATGAGGACGAACGGCAGGACGAAAACAACCCGGAGCCCGATATACGGGACTGGACGGGTTCGTTGCCCGACAGCCTCCGGAGCGGCACTTACCGCCTGACGATGACCGACAGCAGCGGTTGTCGCTTCGAACAGACTTACACCGTGGAAAGTCCGGATCCTCTGACTTTGTCAAATCTGCACGTATTGCATTGCCGAGGCGAAAAAGTCTTTTTGGAAGACCGATTCAGTTCCGAAGACAACGGCCGGATCCGCGCCTATCTCGGCGGCGGCGTAACGCCTTACCATATTGTATGGCGGAATGCGGCGGGCGACACCGTAACGTCATTTCACGCGACGGAAAGCGGCGACGTCGGCATCTCGGGACTGCCGGCGGGAATCTATACGCTGGACGCGACCGACGCCCACGGCTACGGCCTGAGCCATAGCTTCGAAGTGGAACTGAGTACGGCCGTACAATTGCTATTGGAAGAAGCAACGCCCATTCTCTGCCACGGCGACAGCGGCGTGGTGGCCGTTCTGGCCGACGGCGGCAAAGCGCCTTACCACTACCGGTGGTTCCGGATTTTCCATACCGACCAGGAAAATCCCAATGTCCGAGAAACGCAGGACAACCATGAAAGTCAAGACACTCAGGCGGTACCGGAAACGACATCCGGCAAAATGCGGGAAGTCGCTTTGCCGTACTCGTCGGCCGTAAGTCCGCCGCTCCCGAGCGGACTCTACCGTGTGGAAATAGAAGACACCTATGGTGTTATAGCGACCGACCGTCTGTTTTTGAGCGAACCGGCGCCACTGCGTCTGGCGGCGGACTTGACGCCGTGGACGGCGGAACGGCCCGACACGGACCCGGACGAAACGCCCGCCTCCGCTCCGGCCGGTCGGCTTCATCCCAATCCGACCGGCGGCTGTCCGCCCTATCGGTACGAATGGGCGCACGGCGACACGGCCGACCGCATCGCCTACAGACGTGGCGAGAACTACGCCGTAACGGTCTATGACCGACATGCATGCGCCGTGCGCGGAGAATTTCCGTTCGACGCACAGGCCGGTTTCGAAGCCCGCATCAGTTGCACGCGGGCCGTGAGTTGCCACGGGCTGTCCGATGGCGCGCTGAGCGTGGAAATTCTCGGCGGACAGCCGCCCTACCGCGTCCTCTGGCAACACGGAGACACCGGCGTCTTCATCAAAAATCTGCCGGCCGCGTTATACGAACTCTCGGTCATCGATGCCGACGGCCACACCTGCGCCGCCGCTTTCAGACTTACCGAACCCGCCCCCCTGACCTCACGCATCCTGCCGACCATGCCGCGCTGCTTCGGCCGCGGCGACGGCTCGCTTACGGCCGATGTCTCCGGCGGCAGCTACCCCTATCGCTATCATTGGCGGGAAGGTTCCGAAACCGCCGCCTGCCACGGGCTCGCCGTCGGGTCGTACCATCTGACCGTAACCGACCGCAACGGCTGTACCATACAAGACAGCATCGAACTGAAAGAACCCGAACCGCTACGTCCCGTCCTGACAGTCCGGCAGCCGCTCTGCCCCGACGATCAGGGACACCTGCATGCAGAGGCGGCGGGCGGCACACCGCCTTACCGGTTCCAATGGCACCACGCGGATTATACAAGCGCGGCCAACCTCATCCAAAACGCCCGTACCGGATACTATGTGCTTTCGGTTAGCGACAGTCTCCAATGCCGTGCCGACACGAACGTGACGCTTGTACGTGCCGCCGCCCTGCAATGGCAACCTTTCGAAACCCGATATTTGTGCACCGGCCAAAGCACGACGCTTCAACCGGTCTTTACGGAAAAAGCCGCGGATGTCGTCGGCTTCTGGCGGTTGCCGGACGGCAGCCTGTCTTCCGGCCTCGAAACGGAAAGCGACCAAGACGGCCTGCACCGCCTGACGCTCGTACAATACGGCGTCTGCCGCTATCAAGACACGGCGCGCGTCGTCACCATAGACGATACCGTGAGCAGCATCTTCTGGATCAGCACACAACTGCGTGTCGGCGAAACCGTTACGGCCGCAGACGTTTCCTACCCGCCCTCCGACAGTTCGCGCTGGACCCTGCCGGCCGAAGCGGAATTGTTGTACGCCGAGGGCCCTTATGCGGAATTCCGTTTTCTGGACACCGGTACATTTGCCGTGACGCTGACCAGTTTCCGCGGCCGCTGTACGCAAAGCAAGACAACTCTGGTGGAAATATGGCCGGCCAACGGGTTCAAACAGGCCGCCCATGAACCGGCCTCCCCTTTCCTCAGCCTGACCACCGCCCCCAATCCGACGACGGATCGTACGCAAATCATACTGGACATGCAGATACAGACGGACGTGTCGTACGCGCTCATCGAAGCCGTGTCGGGCCGTATCCGCCAAAGAGGGAAATGGCAGGTTCCGGAAGGCCGCTCCGTCCGCACGCTTGAACTGCCGCGCCAAGCCGGACTTTACATCTTGATGCTGCATACCGGGCAAGCGACGAAAAGCACCAAAATCATCGTTGCCGGACACTGACCCCAAGACTGATAATTGATTCAAAAACGAACTCAAATACCTTGAAAAAGGCCGCCGAAAAGGCCATAACAACCATTCAAAACACCCAACTTATGAAACGCATTCATCCCGCCCGCCTGCGCATGGCCCGGCAATTGGGCCGGCACTTCTGTCATTGTTTCCTGCTCCCGCTGTTATTCTGGCCGGGCGGCCGGTTACAGGCACAGAGCATCCCGCCCGTACGGTCGCACACGACCTGTCATCCGCCTCATCCGCACAGCCTCCCGGACTGGTTCCTACGCCACGACGATGCCTTTACGCTGCAAATCGACCTGCTGGACGCCAGCGTACCGACAGCGACCCTCAAACTCCGCATGGTGTTGGCCTCCGACCGCCTCCGTCTCGAAAACAGCCGGCCGCTTCCGCGTACGTTCAACGTGAGAGGCGGCGAACCGCTCATACTCCGGAGCGACGAATTGCGCGAATATTTCAATATCCAGAATCTGGCGTTTTCAGGCATGACCCGACAGCAGTACCTGCAAAACGGCGAACGGCTGCCGGACGGATTCTATCAACTTTCTTTCGAAGTGTATGAGGCCGCTTCCGGCGTCAAGGTCTCGCTTTACGAAACCCCCGGCACGTTCCGTTTAATCTCGTGCGAACCGCCTCTGCTGTATTCACCGGCCGACCGAAGCGTTTTGCAAAAACAAGGCGCCACGCACATTGTCTTCGGCTGGACACCGCGTCACGCCGCACAAACCAGCCTCATGAATACGGAATACCGGTTGGAACTGAAACGGATACCGGAACATTTCCAAGGAGATTGGCAAAGCCGGTTCGATGAATTGGGCACGGTTTACAGTCAGACGACAGACCAAACTTCCCTCGTTTACAACGACGCATTGCCGCCCTTGGAAATCGGCCAGCGCTACGCGTTCCGCGTACAGGCTTCGGGACACGACCGCAACGGCCAGGAAATCGTCTTTTCGAACCGCGGATACAGCGAGATTTTCTGTTTTACCTATAAGGCTTACTGCCCCGCCCTGACGCAATGGCGCGTGGACAGCGTGACAGCCTTTACCGCCCGTCTCCATTGGCCGGAAGATCCGTTGGACGCGGGTTACCGCCTGCAATACCGCAAGGCCGATGTGCCTGATGCCGCCTGGTTTCCCACAGAAATCCCGTTAGGCGAAACCACACATGTCCTCTATCCGCTCGAACCCGCCACCGCCTACGAATGTACGTTCCAACGCCGGTGCGAAGACGGCTGGAGCGAACCCGACCGACTGCAACGGTTCAAGACACCGGACGAGAAACCCGTGGAACTGAAATGCGGCGAACACCCAACGACGACGCCACCCGCGACGGACGAAACGGACGCCCTGCCTGTGCTGCGGAAATTCGACCGCGTGAAGACGCAAAGCGGTTTCGAAGCCGTCATAGATGAAGTGGAAGGCTATGACGGTTATTTCAGCGGCACCGCCCATACGTATGTCCCGCTATTGGACAATACGGGTATCAAACTGACTTTTTCGCGGATTTTCGTCAATAAGGCTTATGAGTTGGTCAGCGGAACCTTCAAGGCCGTCAAGTCCGGCCGCACACTATAAGGCGCGTACTTCCGCCACGGCGGCGGCCAGACCGGCATCCTTGCGCGCCGCGTATGCCCGGCACTGCCGTACGGATTTGCGAAAGAGAGCACGGTATTCGACGTATGCGACACGCAACACGAGACACAATCCGAACACAATCGGCAGCATCCACCACGTGGCACGGACAAACACAGCGAACAAGACCGTATAAACCAAATCAAACAAGACCGTAAGCAATAAATCCAAAACGAAATGGAACGTGGAGAACAACATATCGGTTTTGGCGGCTTTGCTGAACTTACCGGCCAGACGCCAACTGATGCCGAACGGCAGGGCGGCCAACAGAAAACCGCACAACGCGAAAGGCGCGTAGATCAACAGGCAGAACGCATGGGTCAGCAAGTCTTTCCATTTGACCGTAACGGGCCATTCCGCCGGCGAAGAACCCTTGCGGCGCAATTGCGCCGCCACGCTTGCCGCAACCGAACAGCCCCGCTCCACCTCGGCTTCAGACATATTCCGCACCCTCATGGCCCAAGCCCTGTCGGCATTCAACATGCTTTCCACTTCCGTCAGCCCGGGTTCCCGGGCCAATTCACGCCAAATATCCATGGCTACATACCGGTCGGGATAAGGCGTATCAAGCATCATGCCTCGGACCCGTCCTTCCAGTTCTTCCGCCAAAAGCACCATGGCACGTACCGGATTCTCCCGATAGGCCGCGTAATAGTCCGCCAGACGCACCGGCGCGCCGAACGTCAGCATGGCTTCGGTACGGTGTCCTCGATAACGCACATAATGATTGGCGGCCGGTACCACGAGCATATCGTCCGGAAAGCGCTTGCGTTCGGCCGCATCGAACGCGATACGCGCAAACCCTTTCTTGAACCGCCCTAAATAATGGCCTTCCTGATGATGCCCTTCCGGAAACAGACTGACGGCCGCCCCCTCGCCTATCATGCGGGCGGCGAAATCGAAAATGGCTTCGTTCTTGCCCAACTGTTCCTTGCCGTCCCGCTGCCGGTAAATCGGCAGGATTTTACAGAAGCAAAGGATCTTGGCGACAAACGGTTTCTTGAAAATATCGGCCCGCGCCAAAAATATCGGCGTATGGCGCTCCGGCAAACCGAACAGGATGCAGAGCGCGTCCAGAAGCCCGTTCTGATGATTGCTCACAATCATGTACGGCGTTCCCACCGGCGGCAGGTTCTCCGTACCCTTTACGACGAATTTACGATAATAGACGGCTGCAAAAAAATGCCCTATCCAACGCCGCCAGAACCGATAATAAACCGAACGTTTTTCTACAATATTGAAATACACCATACTGACTCCATTTTCTACGATTAACCGGACGCAGTCCGGCCAGCCTTCAATGCACCAACATATACCAACCTATTCCTAAATAGTTACCCAACGCATACCCCAGCAGTCCGACGACTATGCCCGTCAGCATACAACCGCGGTTTCCCATCGCGCCGGCCACCGTCGGCACGAACGGCGGCGAAAATATCAGGGCCGTCATCGAAATCGTAAACGTATCCGCCTCCACGCGACAGAGTTTCGCAAGCAGGAAATGCGACACGAGGCTCAGACCAAGCACCGTCGCGATGAAATAAAACAGGCTCTCAGTACCCGGACTGATACGGGCCATACTGAAATCGGAAGCGATGACAATGCTGAAAACCAGTATAAAATACATTCCTAACTCAAAACTCTTGGGAAGACGGCGGATGCGGCCGACAAACGAGGCCGCTATGCTCAAGGTCGTGATGCCGAGCACGACGGCCACCACCCGATAATCGGCCGGAAACAGCAGACTGAAAGCCGACGCACAGCCTGCCGTCAATACGGCCAGCCCCAAGGCGGTGAGCCAGCCCGTCAGCATCGGCTTACGGAACATGAACCGATAATCCTCCATGGAACCCGCCCGTGCCAACGCGCGGCGGGAAGCGGCCGCTTCCGTTCCGTCCGCCGCACCGGCATCTCCCACGACATCGGCCGCCGGGCGTTCATAAGGCAACCAGCGCCGCAGGAGCTTATAACCGCCGAGAATCAGGAATGCCAACAGGAAAAACGTAATGACGATTTCGAACGAATTGACCAACAGGAACGTTTCCGCGGAAGGACGCAGCGCCATTTTAAGCGAAGCCACGTTGGGTGTGCCGCCCGTATAGAAACCTATCATGAGGCCGGCGGCTTTTTCCAATTCCGGCACCGCCTGTCCCCTGAACATATAATAGGCGGCCGTCACGGCAGCCATAACGGCGACGATGCCGATGACGAAAGCCACGGCCACCTGCTTCCACCGACGACGCCACTGCTTGAAATCGGCGGAAAAAAGCAATAACGGAATACCCAGAGGCACGCAGATATTCTGTAAGCAAGACTGCATCCGCAGCAACACCCGGGCCGTTCCGGGATCGGCACTATGCGATAATCCCGTCACGGACAGCAATATGCCGACAGCATAAGCCGGTACGATGGCGCCGATTTTGCGGAAAACGGGCAGGCGGGCCTGCAGGAACATCAACAGGGCAGGTACCCCCAAATAGACCGCCAATAAACCTATGGTCTGTCCCATGACGTCATTTTACAGGCGAGCCGGATTCGGCCAAAAGCGTTTCCAGTATCTCGGCCGCATCGCCGACGCAGTCGTTACAGGCACAGAGCGGACGGGCCGTGCCGTTCCCTTTGAGTTCACGGCAGACAACCGTACTATGGCAGGCTTCGAACGTTCTTACCAGGGTTTTCATCGCCAGCATGGCGTCGGCGCGGTCTTTGTGAAAACCGCCCAACACGATGCCCGCGCCGACAATGGCGCCGCACGTACCTTGTCCCGTACCCATCCCGGCACCGAAAGCCGCCGCCAGATTCTCCATCGTCTTTTCGTCTATGCCTGCATAATCGCAATACGTACAGGCCACGGCCTGCGCGCAATTATACCGGCCGGCCGCTTTCGCCGCAACCGCTTCCGCTCGTCTGCTCATGATTCCGATCTTAATCGTTTTCCTTGCCCGCAAATTTACGATTTTTTGTATTTTTGCACACATGCAACCTACGCCGAACTCCGCCATAGGCTACCACCGTCTCGACCTGCCGGTCGGGAGTGCCGTCGCCGACGACGCGGCCACCGCCATACGCCTGTTCGCCGAACGGTATGGCTGCCGCCTTGTCAAGGCCGTCGTATTCGTATCCGGAACGCGGACACGCCATGCGGACTGCCTGCGGCTCCAACGCGCGATTATCCGTCGGCTGAAAGCGGCCGGAACCCTGCCCGGCGTACCGGCCGTCACGGCCGTGGAACAGCCGCCATTCCGAAAAGACACCGTCTCCATCGATATTTTCTATCTGAACGACCACCGCGTCCGCTCTTTCTACGAATGGTTCGACAATCTCCCCTATGTCGTATTGCACGGCTACGGATGCCGGCAAATCTGGAGTTCCGGCTTCGCCACACCTTACGCCCGCATGGGCGGTAAAAAACTGTCGGCGGCCTACGCGGCCGGCCTGCACAGCCTGACGAACCTGCAACATTGGATTTCACACGTCGGCCTGACATTCGACCACGTTATCCGCCAATGGAACTACATCGGCCGGATTCTGCAACGCAACCCGCACGGCGACCCGGTTGAGATGAAACAAAACTATCAGGAATTCAACGCCGCAAGAGAGGCTTTTTACCATATCCACAAGCGGGACACGGTTTATCCGGCCGCCACGGGCATCGGCTGCGATTACGACGGCATCATCATCGACGCCGTATTGTTCGAATCGGCCGACGGGCACCGGCCGCCCGCACTCAAAAGCCCCGTACAGGCCGAAGCTTTCGACTACACCGAACACGTGCTGGTGGGGGAAAACGCGAAGACGCCGCCTCTGTTCAGCCGCGCCCGCCTACAGACGCGGAAAGCGCAGGACGCCGCGACGGACTTTCCGCTGTGTTGCTGGATTTCCGGCACGGCTTCGATTGCCGGCGAGAAGACGCTGGATCCCACCTTACCCGAGAAACAACTCGACAACACGATACAATCGATCGAAAGCCTCGTGGCGACGGCCGTCCCGCCGGTTCCGCACTACCGACGCATCCGGCTCTATCTGAAACCGACCCTGGACGCCGCACAGGCCCAACGCATCGCCGATAGCCTGCACGCGCGCTTTCCGGAAGAAATTTGCCAAGTCGTCTATGCCGACATCTGCCGCGACGACCTTTGGGTGGAAATAGAAGGCGAAACCGGCCTGTAAATCCCTGCCGGCACGTCATGCCGCATCAAAGACGCGTCATGAGACGCGGTACCATCACGGCTTTCCATGTGGCGTAATCGCCCGCCAAAATGTGTTGCCGCGCCTCACGCACCAACCACAGGTAAAACGCGAGGTTATGCAGGCTCGCAATCATCGGGCCAAGGTATTCGCCGGCCGTAAACAGGTGTCGCAGATAGGCTTTCGTATAGCATTTGTCCGCATAACATTCGCCATCCTCCTCAATGGGGGTAAAATCGTCCGCCCATTTCCGGTTTTTCATATTCATGATGCCGTTTTTCGTAAACAACATGGCGTTGCGGCCGTTGCGGGTCGGCATCACGCAGTCGAACATGTCCACGCCCTGCGCGATACCTTCCAGGATATTCTCCGGCGTACCGACACCCATAAGATAGCGCGGACGGTCGTCCGGCAGAATGCCGCACACGAGTTCCGTCAGTTCATACATCACTTCCTTGGGCTCGCCGACCGAAAGGCCGCCTATGGCGTTTCCCTCCGCGCCCACCGAAGCGATTTTCTCGGCCGAAATGCGGCGCAAATCCTTGTGCATACTGCCTTGCACTATCGGGAACAAAGCCTGATGATAGCCGTAAAGCGGTTCCGTCTCGCGGTAACGCTTCACGCAACGGTCAAGCCAACGGTGCGTCATTTCCATGGATTTTTTCGCGTATTCGTATGTACAGGGATAGGGCGCGCACTCGTCGAAAGCCATCATGATGTCGGCACCTATGC
>CAMWSI010000006.1 GCA_947176875.1 uncultured Bacteroidales bacterium | reverse complement strand
AGCGCCGCCCTACCGTGATGCGGCTTGCCGATCCGGAGTTATTCGATATGGCCGCAATAAAAAATGGAACAAATATAAAATATATTATTCACTAAAATCTATTGGATATGGGACTTTTTAATTTTAAGAAAGCGCGAAAAATAAACAGCGAGTACGACTTTTTCAAAATCGACGTAGGGAATATCTTTCAATACCCCGATATTCATTTCATCAAGGTTGAACAAAATAAATTAGGGCAATTTATAAATAAATACTGCATGCAACTTAAAGACATAGAATTATCTATGTTCGACCGCCTTGAAATAATTTATCACGAAACCGGATCAAAGACGCTCGTTTTTTCAGGAAAATACAATAAACTCTCTAATGAAGCTATTGACTTTATAAATTTTTGCGCCGAAAAATATGGGCCGGATGTTCTAAATTCAGGTTGCTCCGGAAAAGTTACAAAACAAGACCTTTCCGCTATAATGAATGGTATCACATTCTCCAGAATGTGGTCAGATATTAGCATAGACAACTATAACAATACGTTTGAATTAACATTGCTCGGTGTGCCAAATTCAGAAGGTGCTGTTATTCCGGACTTTATAAAAGAATAGCATATGAAATCGTTTTATCGAATCATCGCATCAATATTTGTGGGGGCGGCTTTGCTGTCTTCCTGCTCTACCTCAACCTACAACGAGCAAGAGGAAGAGAATCAGCAGAAGCGGGAGTTGATCGTCGGCAAATGGGCTTGTCGACGACCGGCTGTATATTCAGGCTACGATCTATATGTATTTCGAGAAGAAGGGACAGGCATTCACGGACATTACGATGATCCACTTATAACACCGAATCCAGAACTTGGATTCGATACGTTCCGTTACGCCATCTTCAACGCGGAAATCACATTCTGCTATGACTACTGGAACCATGACCACCCCATGACGCCGGGCACGATCTGCGATTCTAATATGCCGTTGAGGTTTACGGGGTTCACGGTTGACGAAACCACGCTCCAATTCAACGGGGATTATCAATATCCGTTCACCCGCGTCTCGCAGTGGTCGGACGTCGGACTTCCGGATGATCTCCTGCCCGAATAACCGTCGTATGCGACCATTTCGAGGTTGCCCTCGGAATGGTTTTGCGCTTGCAAATAACTTGCAAAAGGTAAAATATCATGCGTTAAATTGTTGATCCTCAACAACAATACACTTATTCGACAAGCAGGAGGTCTGCGGTTCAAATCCGCATGTTCCCACAAACTGAAAATCAAGTACTTGCAAAATTGCAGGTGCTTTTTTTATTGCAAAATCTTGCCCAATCCGGGAAAATAGACCACCTTTGTGTGGCATCTGGTGGCATCTGGTGGCATTCGTATTCCCCCGCCACTTGCAAAAAACTTGCAAAAAAAATGGCTACTATTACCCTGAAGTTAGACCGACGCCGGGCGAACGCCCGCGGGCTCTACCCGGTTCAGTTCCTCCTCTCACACAAAGGGGCCACTACGACGATCGGCACCGGTATTTCGATTCGGCCCGAACACTGGAACGGCGAGATCAACAAGGCGGTCGTTCCGAAGTGTCCGAATGCCCGCGCGATCAATGCCGATTTAGAGGAGGCCTATTTCCGGTTGTCCAACGCCCTGCGAGGATTGGAGGCCGACGGGCGCCTCGCCGGGAAAGGCGTCGTCGAGATCAAACGCCTGCTAACGGCAACGCGCTCGGAGCAGCGGCCCGAGTTGTTCACCGACTGCCTCCAGCGCTACGCCGACAGCCGCCGCACGGAGAACAGCCGCGAGGCCTACCTGTACACGCTGAAGGCCGTCCGTGCGTTCGGGGGCCATGATCTGACGTTCGAGGAAATCACGGTCATATGGCTGCGCGCACTGGAGGCACACCTCACGGAGCAGGGCCTCAGTGTCAACACGCGGGCAATACACTTCCGCAATATACGGGCGGTGTTCAACAGCGCGATCGACGAAGACGTCGTTAGGCTCGACGCCTACCCTTTCAGGAAGTTCAAGATCGCCAGCGCCCGCAAGGAGAAAGAGACGCTGACGGAGGAGCAGCTGCGGCGTATCATAGCCTACGACAGCCCCCACCAGATCCGCCGCATCGCTCGCGATCTGTTCCTGCTCTCGTTCTACCTCTGCGGCATGAACCTCGTCGACCTCTTCCACCTCGACCGGCTGCGCGACGGCCGGGCGCACTTCGTTCGGACGAAGACGGCGGGCAAAAACCCGAACCCCGTGTCGCTGCTCGTACAGCCGGAAGCGGCGGAAATCATCGCCCGCTATGCCGGCCGCGATCACGTCCTGCGCTTTGCCGAGGAGATGGCCGCCTACGAGAATTTCAAGAATCGCATACAGAAAGCCCTGCGTGCGATCGCCGTAGAGCTCGGCATCGAGGGCCTGACGTACTACTGGGCCCGCTACACGTGGGCGACGCTGGCCGACAAGATCGGAATATCGGAGAAAGAGATCGGCAAAGCCCTCGGGCACGTCGACACCTCGGTGGCCGGCAAGTACTACATATCCTATGACTGGACAAAGGTCGACCGGGCGAATCGGCAAGTCATCGACTACGTCTACTCTCCGAGGCCTTGAACGAAAACACCCCGGCCGTGTGGCCGGGGTGCCGCCCCGCAAGGCTCGAACGAGGCTACCAAAATGATATGAAACTTGAGCCTTATAGCGAATCCGCTACCCGTCTAATTCTGTCTGCAAGGTCGCATAGTGCGCCCTTGAACCGCTCCAGTTCTTCGTCGGTCAGCGATACCGGCTTCCCGTTTCCGTCGATTCCGCGCAGCTTGTTGTAAAGCCACGATGGAGATTTCCCAAAATACCGCATCGACAAATGCCCCCAGGACACCTCCACCAATATATCGTCTAATTTTTGTTTAAAAAGCGAGTTCGATTTCATAAGCGTTTTGTTAAAATGCCCCTCCCTCTCTGGGAGGGGCATTGGGTTAATCTTCGTAAAGCAGTTCGAGAAGAAGTTCATGAATATAGGTCTCGATTTCCCGTTCGCCGTTTGGCCGCGCTCGCCTGAAATTCCGGATCATCTCGATCAAGTCTTTCTCTTTTTGCGATAGTTCCATATATCTTTATTTTGGTATTACAAATATAGTGTAATATTTCACACTATCCAAATTTTCAGACACTTTTTTTCAAAAAAGGCACAAAAAAGCAGTCAATCTTCCGATCGACTGCATGGCAACAGGGGCATGCCGTAGTTATAGCTTCGACGGGCGCTTCATGCGCAGCGCATACTGGCCGGCCGGGGTCTTCACGACCTCGATGCCGGCCTTCCTGTTCGCCCGGCGCTCGGTGTAGAAGTCGTAGTAGTTTTCCAGCCGCGGCCACCGATCCTTGAACCACTCGCGCACCCATAGGTGCACGCCGGACGGGATGCCGATTACAAAGAGGTAGAGCGGCCCCCACAGCCGGCTATCCATCGAGTGGCCGTATTCATGGGTGATGTAGGGCATGACGCGGGGATCGCGCGACAGCAGGCCCGCACGGTGTCGCTCGTCGTAGAACGCCATCGGGCCGAACGACACGCCGCCGCCGAAGCGGCACGTGAACAGATGGACGTGGTGATGGGTGTAGAGGTAGCGCGGCCGTGTGAAGATGCACCACACGCAGCCGGCGATGACCTGCGGCAGCTGCCACAGCCACACGAAGAACTGCAAAAAGGCGTGGAGGTAGGTTTTCATCTTGTTAGTTTTCGAAGAATTGACAAACTTTATCAAAAGCCCCACAGCACGACGCCGACCTGCACGCCGACGGTCGGCTGAAAGCCCCGCGGGGTATAGGCGGCACCGACGCCCGCCGTTACGGCGAAGCGATTCCGCCGCGTCTCCGTGCGGGTGATCGTCTGCGTACGGCTATAGGTCTCGATCCAGTCGAGCGAGGGGCGGTAGCCCGCCACGGCCGGGCCGCTGACCTGGGCGCGGTAAAGAGAATCTTCGTAAACGAACGTCTCGATCTCCAACGTCAGCGACACGCTATCGGCCGAGTTGTTCGGGATTTCTGGACAACTGCCGGGGCATTGTGCATTATTTGCACATTGCTCCCCGTAAGGAGTTGTTGCAGAATATGCAACGACTTCCGCCGTTTCCCGAACATTTGCGGAACCACCCGCACAGGATTTGCGGGATTCCCCGGCAAAGAGGATTCGCGGGACATTGACCGTTACCGGGCGGCTGGTCGTGGCGATCGGTTGCGGCCGCTCGTAGTAGACCGTGTCGATGCGAGTTTCGACCACCTGCCCGGCGTTGTCGAGCTGGGCGCCGCGGGCCCACCAGCCGAGGAGGAAGATCGCGGCCATGCCGGCCGTGAAGATCAGAAGCGAGGCGAAGCGTTTCATGCCGTTTCGGTATTTGCGAAAAGGCCCATTTCCTGCTGGTGGGCGGAGATGTGCTGTTCCGCACCCTCGAAATACTCCTTGTCGATTTCCCAGCCCATGAAGTGGCGGCCGCTGTTGAGGCAGGCAATAGCCGTTGATCCCGATCCCATGAACGGGTCGACGACAACCGCGCCGGGCTTGGAAACGAGGTTCAGCAGGCGTTCGAGCAGTCGAACGGGCTTCTGCGTTGGATGAATCGTTGCATAGTGATCGCGAATCTGCCTGATGATCGTTTTCTCATTTTGCCCAAATTCGATAGACTGCATTACGTTGCAGGAACGATCTCCCCATCCTGCATTCCTCCTTACAATACCTTCTCCCTTACGCTTGCCCTCGAAATCGGTTCGGACGATAGATTTTTCGGTGAATCCGTCAACCAAAGCTCGCATTACGGCAGCTGAACGATCTTCGTTTGAGAATCCCGGTTGTGCTGAAACATTATGCTTTTTTGTACGTTTTAAATCATAAATAGGAAGATTGTTTTTCAAAAAATCCTCTACTGCTTTCAGTGATTTCGGGTTATGCAAAATAGCGCTCATGCGTTTGATGTCCTGCATGATCGATTGCGGATCGTGGGCTTTCATTTCGAGGTAGGGAACCTTGCAGCGGTTAATTATGCCTTTCCCTTTCGTGTGGATCGAGATCGTTTCATGCACGCGGGAAATCGCCATAAGCGGGCTTGTGCAATAGGATTTGTCCCAGATGATCTCCTCCTTGAAATGGAAACCCATGTCGTCGAGAATCGTGTTCCAGCGGTAGAACGACGTGCCGCGGCCGAACATTACGATGAAGCCGTCCTTTTTCAGGATTCGCTTCACGTGCCCGAAGAACGCTTGCTCATCGAATGGACGTTCGAGCTTCTGATTCTTCAGGTAGAGGTACGGCGGATCGGTCAGCACGACGTCCACACTTCCGTCGGGGACGCGCTTCAGCCCCTCGATGCAGTCTTCGTTATAGAGTTGGATGTTCATAGCTTTTTGGTTAAGCGGTGAGTGTTTGGTACTTGCCCCCGATCATCGAGAGCAGCTGCCGCCGCTGGCCGCCCTGCTGATTCTTGTAGCCGATATGGATCCAGCGGGGTACGCCCGCGGCATTCTCGTCCTCCGAGATCATCTGGTCGAACGGCTTATCTTTGAGCCAGTCGCGGCAGAACGCCTTGAATTCCGCAAGCCGTCCGTTAGCCGGTACAAGGTCGGCGGCATAGCCTACGCAATGGGCCGAGGTTGCAGCGCCGCCGACGGCCTTATTGAGTGCCGGGCCACGGTACCCGGACGTAACGGTCAACGCCGGGGTACCCCATTGCTCATGGGCACACTTGACCGCCCACGCTTCGCGCAGCGGATCGAGCAACTGGGCGACCAGCATTTCGAGGTTGGCCGCATGCACGGCCGAGGGGGTGTTGTCGAGGCCCAGTTTTCGGGCCGTGGCGGAGTTGGTAAATTCCAACATTGTAAAGTGCTTCATCTCTATTGTAAATTTTGGTTATTCGGTGTCCGATCCTCATCTTCGATATGGCATTCTTCGAGCTCTGTAATGCCGAAGCGTCGGCCGAGCATTGAGAAGACGTTAAACGTAATCCGCTTGCCTTTGGCCTCGAAGTAGTTCGAGAGGCACGAGGAGAGCTCATTGCCGTAAATGACGGCGAAGATGGCGTATTTGAGCCAGTCGGCCGAGAAGCCTATCGATATGGTGATTGCCAGCATCACCCAGCACAGGTATTCGCAGACCTTATTTCCCGTCCGGCGGACGGCCCGCGAGAAGCGGACGCGCTCGCCGCGGCGCCGGGCCGCCTCGCACCCGAAGAAGAGGTCGCAGACGATCGCCACGGCGGCGATGACCAGCCAGATTATCGAATCGGACAGCGTCTGATAGAAGATCGACGTCAGTATGGCGGTCGCTGAGTTCTGAACGACCGTCTCCGTCATGGGAGATTGCTCAGTCAAGAGGTTCATGGTCTACATCTTTTTGGGCGCCACGGCCATGAAGTGCGGAACCCGCTGCGGCTTATGGCAGCATTCGATCATACCGAGCGCACGCAGGTGCTCGATGACCTCCCGCGTTACCTCGTCGCCCAGCTTCTTGGCCTCACGCGAAACCTGCACCAGCGTGCTGCTATCCACGGGCTCGCTGAACTCCGTCCGCTTCTTGACCACGCCGAAGCTGGTAACGTTGACCTGATTGTCCAGCACGGCGCGGGAATAGGCGTAGTACGATGCGGCAGCGACAAGGCCCATCGAATGGCCACTCTGGCAAGGGCCATCGTAGTAGCCGCCCATCAGGATTGCGTTGTGCTGCTCTTTGGTGATCGTTACGGCGCGGCCGTCCGGCGCCGAGAATACCCACGGCCCGTCTCCGTTGAAGTCCGTCTCGTCCAGCCACCGGTACACGGCGGCGCCGATCTGCGGCAGGATGTTGAGGGATTCCGCTTCTTTGATGTAGGGCTCGATGCGGTTAAGGCCGTCGATGTTCTGAGCGATAGGCCGCACAAGCCGCATGTATTCGACCGTCGTTATCATTTGCTCAATAATTTGTCGATGTCATCATCGGGCAAGTCGTAGCCGAAGCGAAGCATGCTTCGCTTCTGATCGTCCGCGATGGTCGTGTCCTTCACGATCTCCATGATCTTGTCGACGGCCGTTTGTCCGAGGCGTGCGAGTAGCGAGTTTCCGGCGATGTAGGAAAGGGGACGGATCGCGAAGTCGTCCGCCACGTGCTGCGGCCACCGCTCGAATAGCATCCTGAACGTCTCCGAGAGGGTCTGACGATCGCCCGAGGTCTTCGTGTTGTAGTACGTGTAGGCGTTGATCATCAGGTCGGCGCCGAAGTTCGCCCCGACGTCCTTTGCTCGCAAGATCGGCGGCTGGTTGAACATCCGACCGATGTTGTCGGGGATCGTGGCCTGCGTCTGCGTGAAGTGCTTGTCGTAGTTCTCGCCCGTGAACGGGATGAAGATGGGTACTTCGTCCTTACTGCCGACCTGCATGTACATCATCGTCCCCGCATTCTCCGCACCCTGATACTTGTGAATCATGTCGATCGTATTCTTCGCTTCGGCTTCGCTCTGATCGCCGTTGTGGATGTCGACCAGCGCGCCGGCCGGGAAGAAGTTGTTGGCTGCATTTCGGCCCAGCACGTTAGAGATAGCCTCCTCGATGCGCATGTCGGTAAGTTCGGGCTCGTAGATCGGCGTCGGATAGGTGCGCTCACCGTCTCCCGAATAGTAGAGGATTTGGCCACGATATTTGTCCCAGCCGCCGGCGGCGTCGACCTGCGCCTGAATGACTTCGGGGCGCGGGTCGAACATGTCGTAGAAAGTGATGTCCTGCTTGCGGAAGCGCTTGATCCCCTCGAAGTCGCGGCCCCAGTCGTCGTGCTCTGCGATTTTGTGAAACTCGCCCGTCTCCGAATCGACCTTCTCAAAGCGACAATGTTCGAAAGGGACATGCTGAATCTCGACGATCTGATAGTTCGCGTTGTAGTTGACATGCAACGCGAAGCCGTTGAACTTCGTGAAGTCGCCGGCAACCGCTTTCAGCACCGCACCCAGCTTCTGCCGGCGTCGGTTGACGACGAGGTCTTGGAGACCGTGGTCGTTGAAGCCGTCGCCGTACACGAACTGCGCGAAGATGTTCAGACAGCTCTTGCCCGTGCAGCTCGCACCCACGATCTTGGCGACCTGCTGCGGAAAGTTGTTGCCCTCGCCGTAGGTCTGTATGCCGAGGGACTTGTCGTTGCGCGTCTGAAACGGCCGGGCCGCTTTGATGTCTATCGCTTTCATGATTTCCTGCTTTTTTTGTGGTAGAGGGGGATTCGAACCCCCAGCGGCCGAGGCCGCCTGACCTACTCCTAACCTACCGAGCGCCCGAGGGAACTTCTTCGTACTCCTCGGCGTTCTTCTTGGCGTCTTCCGACGCCTCTTTCGGGGCCTCCTCCTCCGAAGCCGGGGCAGCGGCCGGATCGTCGGCTTTTTCGCCTGCCGCCTGCTCGGAATCGGACGCCGTTGCGGCTGTTGCGGCTGCCTTTTCGGCGTCGTCCGACGCCTGAGCGGGCGCTTCAGCGGCAGCGGGCGCCGCGGATTCCTCCGCTTTCTCCACCGCTGCGGCGTTGCGACGTCCGCCGCGGCCGGGCTTGGCCGCCTTGGCGTCTTCCGACGCCTCTTTCGGGGCCTCCTGTTCGGGATCGGACGCCGTTGCGGCGGGCGCTTCAGCTGCAGTAGGTTCCGCATGCCGTTTCCGATAGTCCGCGATCAGCTCGTCGAGGTTCTCGGGAAGCGGTTTCTCGAAATACTCGACGGCTTTCGGGTTGTTCGCCAGATGACGCAGGGCGAGGTCGTCGCCCATGTCAGCGAGCCGCTGCGGGGTGAGCATATACTTCACGTCCCGGTTCACCGGATCGTGCAGGAGGGTGCCTGCAAGCACCCGGAAATGCGATTTACTGTTCATTTTCTTGATTGTTAAAAGTTGGATAAAAGCGTCGTGCCAGCAGTTGCCGCAGTAGCGGCGAAACGTGCCCACGAAGTACTTATACAGGGCTTCGATCTCTGCCGCGAAAGCCGGATCGGAGGCCCGCTTCGCATCGAAGGCCGGCCGGTTATTGGCCAGCCCTCGATGTTCAGCTTGGAAGCGTTTCAGCCTCGCTTCCATCAGGCCGCGGGTGCTGTACCGAGCAGGGCGTTCACGGCTTCGTCCGTGGTCGCCTCGTCGGTGTTGAAGAAGCTCAGCGGGAGGCTCTTTTCCTGAGCGGTGCTGGAGCTACCCAGCCCGATCTGGTAAGCCACGCCGTCGGTCATCTCGGTGGAATCGGTCAGGTCGGTAAGCGACAGACCGCTGTTCCAGCCGTAGACCTCGTACTTGACCTCCCCGTTCGCACCGCGTTCGTTGTTCTCGACGATAGCGACGACACGGGCCGTCGAAAGCTGGTTCACGAACTTCTTGGCCGCCTCGCTCTTCTTGAAGATACGCACGGTCAGGTTGTGCTGGAAGGTCGTAACGTAGGTACCGGCAGTAATAGGGGCCTCACCCACGACAGCGTTGGGCAGAGAATCGACCTCGTAACCTTTCGCCCCCTCCTTGAGGACGATGGCCGAAATGACGTTCGCGGCGTCCTTCGATTTCGCGCGGTCGATGTCCGTGAAGCTGACGAGGATGATGCGGCCCGTCGTGCCGGCCAAAGCGGGGCCGTCGCAATCTGCGACGATGAACCCCGTGGTAATCTTGCTGCAATCCATGATTCTTGCGTTTTTGGGTTACAGACCGACCGAGAACATGGCCGGATTCGCCAGCTTGGCGTCGACGCGGCCGAAGCCCTGCATCTTAACCTTGCGCTCGTCCTCGTTGTACCAGACTTTGAAGTCGGAATACGAATTTTCGGAATCGACGCCGACGGCCAACGTACTCTTCGTGGTGAAGAGGATACGATGCGGGTCGTGGAGCTTCGTTCCCGTGTTCTCGTATTCGGCGATCATCTCGTCCCACACGGGCAGCGGATGCAGCGGAATGCCGTTGTACATCAGTTGCGACTGTCCGTTCACGAGATTGTTGTAGAGCACCGTCGAACCCTTACCTTCGAGGGCCATCTGATAGGCGTCGTACACCGATTGCGTAACCAGCAGCTCCTTGTCTGCCTGACGGCGCAGCACGAGGGGCGCGCCCATGACCACACGCTGCAGGTAGCCGATCACGTTGTCCGGGTCGAGAGCCTGCGTGGCGTAGGTCGTTGCGGCGTTCTCGGTGATGGTCGCCGTGTGCTGAGCAGCACCGGTGCCCCCGATCTGGCTGTACACCTGTTTCCACAGACCGTCGATCAGCGTGAAGTGATCGAGGTTGAGGCCGTCGGTGATCAGACCCGAATCGGCGACGTTCTTGGCCTCCGTATCGGCGAACCATATCCAGCGCCACATCATGTCGAGCAGCGAGCCGCTGAGGACTTCGACGACGATCGCCATGTAGTCCGTGTCCGTGAAGTCGGGAATGTCCTTTCCCGTCTTCAGAGAATAGACGGCGGCCGTGTTTTCGAGGTCTTTCCAGCACGAGGCGATCAGGAACTCCCACATCTTGGGAGACCACTTGACCGCGCGGGTCGTGATGTCCCACGGCTGCGGCTTGGGATCGCACCCCGTTTCCGGCACGCCGATGATGCCGCCCTTGCCGATGAAACCGACCTCCTTGTCAGTAACGGCGCCAGTCCAAATTTGGTGGATCGCGTCGAGCTGCGGGCTGCGGATCGTTTCGTCGAAGAGCAGCTCGTTGACGGCGCGGATGACTTCACCGCAGAAGGTGAAGTTGCTCATGTTGAGTAATCCGGGCATCTTCGTTAGTTTTTGGAGTTCGACTTCGTGTTGAACGCCTGACGACCCTCCCGGGCGCGGGCTTTGAGCTCCTCGATGGAGAGGGCGCCGCCGTTGCGGACGCCGGGGTTCGAGAGCCGACCGCGCGGCTGGCCCGTACTCTGCACTTGGTTACGCAGGGATCCGTTCTCGGCCGAAAGGCGGCGGTTCTCCGCTTCGAGGTAGCTGTTTCGGTTGGTCAGCTCCTCAGCCACGGCCATGCCCTCCTGCACGAGGTTTTCCAGCTCGGCGATGCGGGCCGCATCCTCGGATCGGGCCTCCTCGATCTCGACAACCTCGTTGTCCTCGATCTTCACGCGGCGGCCGTCGCCCAGCACGAAGGTGCCCGACGTGTTGCCGTCGGCCAAGCGCACGACCGTGCCGACCTTGAGGACTTCGTCGTCATCCCCGTCGGTGGAGAAGACGACCTTGCCGTCCCCGTCGGTGTAGTCGTAGTTGCGGGGCTCGATGCCCAGCGAGTTGCGCGCGTTCGCCAGGAACTTTGCCCAGCGAGACGAATTGCTGTTTTTGTTTGCCATTTGTTTAAATTTGTTGGTGTTATAATTGTTGATTCGTGAAATGAATCCGTATTTGAGCAGGGCGTCGGCGTCCTGCATCTCCTCGGCGTCCATCAGCTCTTCAATGACGTCGCGCGGCTGGCCCGTCCGCTCCTCGTAGATGTCGAGGATCGCATCCTCCTCCATCGCGATGTACTTTGCTAAGGCCATTGCCTCTTCGGCCGACATCTCACCGTAGCCCGGAGCGTGCACCTTGTGGATCAAGGCCCGTGCGTTGGGGTTCGCTGTACGGTTCTCCGAAGGCGCCGCGAGCAGGATGCACACGGCCATCGAATGGCACTTACCGATGATATTGGTGTGGATGTTCTTGCCGGAAGTGCGCAGAATGTCGTAGATGGCCAGCCCCTCGCTGGTCATGCCGCCGCAGGAATTGATGTTGATCCGCACATCCGGATCATCGGGCGCGGATTCGAGGGCGTTGCGGATGCTTTCAGCCGAACAAATGGTATCTTCAAAGCCCATCATCCGGAGCCTCGCCCCCTCTTCGGGAGTGGCTATATCGCCACGCAGTTCGATTTCGATCATAAAAAAAGCGTCTACTTTCCCCAAAAGTAGACGCCCCGAACTTGCTCGGCAATAGATGAAAACAACTGACAACCAATTTGAAAACAACTGGCAACAGATATGAAAAAAGAGGGGTAAAAACCCCTCTTTTTCGCTCAAAAACCGGCAGTCGTCAGAACGAGCCCCGCGTTTCGACAGTGGTATATCGCCCGTCCTCGCGACGGATGTCGGTAATGGCCGTATAGATCTTCAGATCCTTGACCGCATCGCTCATAGCATCGCGTAGGTCTTCGACGTCCGTGCTGTTCGACTGCACCCACCGGGCCGTGTAGCCGCCGTCCGGTATATGGCTGGAGAACGGAACGCCACCCCCGGCGACGCTGATCTCTGAGAGCAGCGGCTCGAACATCGACACGGAGCGTTTGTTCATAATGATCTCCCCGTCCTCGGCCACGACGAGCTCCCCGCCCTGCGCGTGCGACTTGCCCTTGATTTTACGGCCACGGGCTGCTTTGGGTAGCGGCTGCGCGATGACTGTAGCGAGCTGTACGGCACCCAGCGCACCGGTTACGGCCGCCATTGCGTAGCTTACAGGAGGTGGCATCGTGGCCAACGCTTTCATGATGCCCAGCGACGTGTCGACGATGACTTGGAAGATCGCCATCGCTTTTTCACGCTTGGCCTGCTCCTGAGCGATTTTCTTTTGCTCCTTTTCGAGGTCTTGATCCAGCGCTTTCTGCTTCTTCTCGTACACCTCCTGTGAGATAAGCCCCTTGTCGAGCTGATCCTGCAGCATCTCCGATTCCCGGTCGTACTTCTCCTGCACCTCCTGCAGGCGTTGCTCGTCGAGCGCGGCGAAGAGGTCGTTGACGCTCGACATGGCATTCATCGCGGCATTCGCCCACTGCTCCACGGCCTCGATGCGCGACTGCGTGTACTCCTGCTCGTTCTTGAGGGATTCGGCGTTGAGCTCGGCCTGCCGGTCGAGGTTCCCGGCGGCGAGCTTCCGCTCCTCGTCGATGTAGCGCTTCTTGGCCTCATAGATCGCTTTTGCATTTTCCCCGGCGGCCAGCAGCTGGCTATCCAAGTCCATTTGGTTGAGACGCCGGCGCGATTCGAGCAGCTGGGCATCCTCGTCGTAGGTGTCCAATCCCTCTCTCTCCTTAGCGGCTTTCTGCGCCTGCAGCTGCTCGATCGTGATCTCCGTCTTCTTCCGCTCGTTGGACTGGTAGCGCTTCAGGTCGTCCTCGTACTGCTCGTCGATCTGCTTCTCGATATCCTCGGCTCGTTCCCGTAAACTGTTCTTCTGGATTTCTTTAATCTCCTTC
>CAMWSI010000005.1 GCA_947176875.1 uncultured Bacteroidales bacterium | reverse complement strand
GCTGATCGGTCGCACGCTGGCCGCCGATGTGGTTTTACCGGGAACGGAAGACATAATCGTACGCGATAAGGTACTCGATGAAGATGCCCTCCGTCTCCTTCTCGAAAAGGGCGTCGATTTGGTCTTCGTCTACAAATCCCCCGAGGATGTCGAGGCTGAAGCATAGACGGGGCCGCCCCTCCAACTACCGGCTGACGCTGCGCTCTCCCTACTGGGAGGGCGTAGCCCGGCAGGTACGGATGCACGACGGACACCGCTGCCGCCTGTGCGGCTCGCGCGTCGAACTGGAAGTCCATCACCTCAGCTATCACGACGAGAACGGCCAGTCGATCGTCGGCCGTGAGGCCGAGCACCTCGACCTGTTAATCACCCTATGCAGCCGCTGCCATCAGAAGCAGCATCATAGATCATGAAGAAAAAAGACAAAGACACTTTCATACTGCGACGCGACTTCTTTCCGCAAATCAAGATGCTTAGCCGGGAACAGCGGGGCGACCTGCTGACGGCCATATTCGCCTATTCTGCGGGCGAAGAACTGCCCGATATGGATGATGTTACCCGGATGTGTTTCGGCTTCATCAAAACGTCGCTGGACGCGAATGCAGAGAAGTATCAGGCTGAGTGCGCGAAGAATCAAGAGAACGGTCGCCTCGGCGGCCGTCCGCGGAAACCGAACGCTTCAGAAAAAAACCGAACGGTTTCCGAAAAAAGCGATCGGTTAAACGGAAAAGCGAACGGTTATTCTGAAAACCCTGTTGAATATGATTATGAATCTGATCTTGATTCTGAATCTCTCTCTGTGAGAGATGCGGCCGCGGGCGCCAGAGAGAGAGAGGAATTTTTGAAAATTTTGTTTTTCGAAAAACAAATCCTTCGTCCGCAGGCAGAGCTCGAGCGCTTCATCAATCACTACGAGAAGTGCGGGTGGGTAGATGCCCACGGCAACGCTATCCGCAACAGGGCCGCGGCGCTGCGGGCGTGGTCGCCCGCCAAGGACGCCGAGAAAGTGCCGAAGCCGATCCGCGACGCGTGGTTCACCGTCCACGAAGCGGTCAAGGAGGCCGACCCCGATTGCGACGCCACGGTGATGTTGACGCAGTTCCGAGGTCTGCACGTCGAGGGCCCGAACATCTACATCACGTCCGGAGACATTGCCCTGCGGGATTTCCTCGAAACGGACGGCCGACGACCGGCGATGCACGCCGCTCTGAAACAACTCTACGGCCCCGACAAGAACGTGAACTATCGAATACCGAGACGATGAACAGCAAGGAGTTTTTCCAGACGGTCGAGCGGATGCGGGCTTCGCAGCGGGAGTATTTCCGCACCCGATCGGGAGCCGCGCTTCGGGACAGCAAGCGGCTGGAGCGAGCGGTAGACGAGGAGATCGAGCGTGTCCATCGCATACTGGATGCGCGGCGGAATCCGGAACTGAACTTCAACAAGACGCAGGCATGAAGATGACCCTCGAAATTCTCCGAGAGCGTCAGGCGTGGCCGCTGGAGAAGAAGATCGACCACACCGTTGGCGCTATCGATGCTTTCCTCGCATACTGTCGGGAGCACGGGCGCAATCCCTACGTGTCATTTTCTGGTGGGCTGAACTCCACCGTGCTGCTGCACCTCGCTCGCAGGGTATTCGGCCAAGACCTCAAAGGCGTGTTCTGTTCGACTGGCAATGAGTTTCCCGAAATCGTGCGCTTCGTGCGGCAGGCGTCGAACGTGGATATCATCCACCCGGCGCTGACGCCGCGGCAGGTCATGGAGCAATACGGATTTCCGCTGGTCAGTAAGGAAGCGGCGCAAGCCGTTCGGCAAATCCGAACGACTGAAAGCGATAAGCTGCGCAACTATCGGCTTTACGGGGACGGAGTACGCCGGGCCGGCGTACTGGCTACACGCTGGAGCTACTTGGTCAATGAACCCTACATGACTTCGGAGAAGTGCTGCGAGATATTGAAGAAGCGCCCCTTTCGCAACTACAACACGGAGACCCGAAGCCTCGCAATGGTGGGAACGCTTGCGGGGGAAAGCAAGCTACGGCAAAGTCAGTACATCCGCCGCGGCGGCTGCAACGTCTTCGACGGCGATCCGCGGAAAGTGCATAGTGCGCCGCTTTCGATATGGACGGGCGCCGACTGCTGGGAGTACATACGCCGATACGATGTTTCCTACTGCGAGATATACGACGTCGAGGGTATTGAGCGAACAGGGTGCGTCTTCTGCGGGTTCGGGGCGCAGTTCAACGCCGGACGTTTCCGGGTGCTCTACAATCGCTATCCTAAGCTCTACTGCATGGCGATGAACTATACTAACAACGGCTACACGTTACGCCACGCGCTGCGAAGCATGGGTGTGGCGCTGCCGGATGAACAACGAGAACTATTCTGAATAATCTATGAAAAAGATCATGTTCAACGACGCCTACGGGTTGACGCAGGCGACTATCGAGGGGCGCAAGAAGAACACACGGCGGGCCGAGTTCACCGACGAGGAGCAGCAAGTGCTGAATGAAGCAGACGACGTCTACATGGATGGCGACGATGTAGTTGCGCACTTCGATTCGGCGGAAGATGTCCGTTTCGCCACTCGTTATAAGGTCGGCGAGGTGGTCGCCGTGGCGCAAAACTATGAAAGAATACATGATGAGATTTGCAAAACAAGCCGATACGACGGCCTCTACGTAGTCCTTAGCAATACAGCCGGCTGGCGCAACAAGATGTTCGTTAAAGCCGAGCTTATGCCGCACCGCATCCGCATTACGGGCAAACGGGCCGAGCGCCTGCAAGATATATCGGACGAGGATTGCATCAAGGAGGGTATTAGGAAATTCGTCCCCAATTTCCCGGTCGATTTCCCTATCCACCCGATTCACTATGTCGTAGGAGACATATTGCGTGACACACCTCGCGAAGCCTTTTCAGCCTTGATCGACAAGGTTTCCGGCCGCGGCACGTGGGCCAGCAATCCGTGGGTCGTGGCATACGAATATGAATTGATTAAATAACCAACGAGATGATCGATATTGACAAGAAGGCCGACCTGTTCGGCATGGAAAACGACGACGGATTCGCTGTCATGAACGACGACAAGCGCGACGGTTTCAAGGCAGGTGCCGAATGGATGCGTGAGGAGCTGACGAGGTGGCATGACGCGCAAATAGAGCCTCCGGAACTGTATGTAGACGTGTTGCTGAAAATGAGGATTGGATCCGGCGTTACAATTTATCGTGTCGGGTGGCTTGACGAGGATGGCCAATGGATTGTAAACTACCTCGCCGCCCGAGAAAAGATTATCGGGTGGCGATACATACGCGAATAGGCCATGACACACGCTTCACTATTCAGCGGTATCGGCGGCTTCGACCTCGCAGCCGAGTGGGCAGGGTGGACGAATATGTTCAACTGCGAGATTGACCCGTTTTGCCGCCCCGTCCTGGCGTATCACTTTCCGAATGCAGTTCAGTATGAAGACATCCGAACAACTGATTTTACCGTTTGGCGAGGGCGCATCGACGTCCTCACCGGGGGCTTCCCCTGCCAGCCGTTCAGCGTCGCCGGCAAGCGAAAGGGAACGGACGATGACCGCTACCTCTGGCCGGAGATGCTGCGAGCAATTCGCGAAATTCGTCCCCGCTGGGTCGTGGGCGAGAACGTTCGCGGATTCGTTAATTGGTCGGAGGGCATGGTTCTCGACACGGTGTTCGCTGACCTGGAAGCTCTCGGCTACGAAGTCCAGCCGTTTGTACTTCCAGCTTGTGCCGTCGGCGCTCCACACCGGCGCGACCGAGTGTGGATTGTTGCCCACCGTTCAGACGCAGGGTCTGAAAGTCTGCGAGAACGGCAAGAGCCGGCCGATAGCCCTGAAGCTGCTACCGACACCTCGTGCCTCGGACTTCCATACGGGGACAGCGGCCGTGTACGCAGATGCGAAAATAGATTCTCTGAGAATGAACTCACTGAATCACCGAATGGCACGGAGTTCTGGAAAGAATATCCAACTCAATCCCCTGTTCGTAGCGGAGATGATGGGCTTCCCGCCGAACTGGACGGTATCACCTTTCCTGCATGGCGCCGTCAGTCCATCAAAGCCTACGGAAACGCGATAGTCCCGCAGGTGTTCTACCAGATTGCAGAAACTATTAACAAATATGAAAACAAAGACCTACTTTAAATCTGAAAAGTGGCTCAATAGCCAAACATCCTCCTCTACGGGCAGTATCGTGTGCTATGATGGGGTGTTTGAAGGTACGGAAGGGAGTTGCTACTGTACATTTGTTGAAATAGCTGATTGCCACAATAAAGTTCGGCTACATCGCTCACATGTGGACACAAATGAAGAATTTTTGGAGAAAGTGAACTCGCTTATTACGATTCTTTCTTTGTTCAAAAATCATCTTGCGAATGAATCGCCGAATCGTATAAACTCCGACAACAACGATTAACGAATACGAGCAACATGGACTTCGAAGACTGGCTTGATGACGCCCTTAGAGCCAACGGATTTTTATTTCCGGAATCCGACGAGCAGATGAAACACTTTGAACAAACGGCAGAGATACAACAGCGGCCATCACATTTACAAACAACAGATTTTGTATATGAACATTGATAACTATGAAATTCACAACCCCGTGCTTCGTCCGCGTTTAGAATGCGGAGGAGCGTTTCAAAAACAGATAACGACTATGAAAAAGATCGAAAACATCATCGACAATTGCATAGATTGCCGATTCGCCGAGCGGTACAACCATCCGGATGTGTGCCGGTGTGCTGCCTTTATCTGTACGCGGATGAATCCCCAGCGATTGGCTGGTTTCGATGGGGATTCGGGGATAATACAAGTCCCCGACTGGTGCCCCCTCGAAACGTACAAGGACGCCGAGAAGTCCGAAGCACAACCCGAGACGATCCCGTGCTATATCGGGCAATCGAAAGCCGATGAGAAATCCCCCTCCACCATCATCCTGCCGGGCATGCCGGATTTGGAGTGGATGACTGAAAACCTCTCCGGCTTCGGCGGTACTGAGATCGACGGCCGGTGGTACTACACCTACGACGAAGCAGAGGAAGCGGTCAAGCAGCTGGGTAACGGCTGGCGACTGTCAATAGATGACGAGTTCGTAGCCCTCGACAAGCTCGGCAGCACGTGGGACGACGAGCGCAAAGGTCGCTGGTTCGGGGGCAACCACCACACTGACCATGAGGGAAGCCTCTTCTTCCCTGCCTCGGGCTTCCGCAACATCACGTCGGGAGATTTGTGGGGCGTCGGCACGTACGGCTACGCCTGGTTTTCCTCGCCCACGTCCGGCAGCACCTTCGCCGGCTGTCTTGTCTTCTACTCGTCGTACGTGGACCCGCTGGGCAATTACTACCGCGCTTACGGTTTAGCCGTGCGCTGCGTCCGGGATGTCAAGTGAGCGAGCGTGGCGAGCACGAACGAATAAACGTGTCAGCAGGGGCGTGTAACGGCGTCCCTGCATAACCAAGAAAAAAGATATGAAAAGCGAAAAAGCACAACACTATCTGGGCCTGCATGTCGATCAGTATGGCTTCGTCCATATAAACGACGCCATTCAAGCTATCGAGATTGCAGAAAAGGATGTTTTAACCCGGGGCTATCATGAGTTGACCAAATGGAACGACCCGCAAGACATCCTTCCAGAACCCGGAAAACATGTTCTTGTAAAACGTTTGATGGGTCTATATGACATCGACACGTTCGATCCTGCAAGTAATCACTTCTTGTTGGAGAGCAGCTTGCCAATGAAAGTAATCGGTTGGCGATATATTCACGAATAATCTGAATGCGATGCTACGCGAGATAAAATTCCGGGGCAAGCGCCTCGACACGGGAGAATGGGTATACGGAAATTTGATAATTTCCGAAAATGGGGCGCCCTATATCTTACCGCCAGAGATATGCGAAGTGGACGGGCATCATCTACGACAAGGGGATGATGTGCCTCACTGGGTCGACCCCGCCACCGTGGGCCAATTCACGGGCGAGTTCGATGATTTAGGCGTTGAAATATACGAGGACGACTTGGTCGAATACCCAGAGTGTGTGGATTTTGAGGAATATGAATGGGGCGCGCCTCTCCGGCCCCGTCCAATTATTATGCGAACAAGACATCAGGTAAAGTTCATCGATGGGTGTTTTTGGCTGATGCCGGCGACCGATGGGGGCGATGACCCGATACCACTTCACGACCTCGAAGGGTCAAAAGTGCCGAAGGTCTTCGGCAACATTCACGACAACCCAGAACTTCTGAAGAAGTAGGAAAATGAAAAAGAGGCAATCCCGAAAGATCACCCCTTACGATTGGCTTTGTAAAGGTAGGGTTTTTAATCAGAATTGCAAAATGGAGAATGTCAGTTTGCTGGATCGGGTCGTAACGGCCACGTCCAACGTTTTTGAGGTTGACCCGGAGGATGTCCGGGGAAGGTGCCGCAATTGCATCGTCTCGGATGCTCGCCAGATGGCTATGTACATCGCCCGCGAAAAGGGAGAATATATCCCCCGCATCGCCCAGTATTTCGGGATTACGCGGCAGGCGGTCAGCGTCGCCAACAAGCGCGTAGCGGGCCGGATAAAATCGCACCGTCCCGTGAAGGATCGCCACGACAGAGTCGTTTATATTTTCGCAAATTTGGGGTGATATTTTCAAATTGGTTGCCGGTTGTTTTCAAATTGGTTGCCAGTTGTTTTGCCGGGGTTCAACAGTCCCGGAATGGTTGTATATTGCGCAGTCATGGAAGAGAACGTAGAGAAACAGATCGCCGCCTGCGATGATCGCCCCGCCTCCAATAAGCGCGGGGTCGAGCGCTTGTATACAGCCGACACGTTGGCCGAGAAGTTCGAGCAGTACCTTGCGTGGGCCCGGGAGAATCCGCGGAAGTCGTATAAGACGACCAAGAAAGGCACGGTGCTGGCCGACATCGATCGGCCGCTGACGTTGATCAGCTTCTGCCAGTTCGCGGGCATCACGATGAATACTTTCCGTGCCTACGAGCGACGGGGTGAGACTATGCGCGTCCAATGCACGCGCGTGCGAGAGCGGATCGAGGCCGACCAGCTGGAGGGAGCCCTTGCCGGGCAGTACTCGCAGGCGATCGTCGCCCGGGTGCTGAAGCTGGCCGATGTCTCCGAGGTGGTCAACAAGTCGGAGAGCGACCGCATCGCCGAGATGTCCGACGAGGAGCTGCAGAAAGAGCTTGAGAAGCTCAAGGCACGATGAGAGAGATCGAGCGGACATATCTGCTGCTGCGGGAACAGAAGCGGCGGGCGGCGCGTAGCAACCTCGGGGATTTTGCCAAGTGGGCTATGCCCTCGATACAGCTGACGCCGTTCCACGTGTCGTACTATCGCGTGCTGGATGCTTTTGCCAAAGGCCGCATCCGCAAGCTGATGGTTTCGATACCGCCGCAGCACGGGAAATCGCTCGGTTCTACGCAGCTGCTGCCCGCGTTCATGTTGGGCCTCGATCCCGACCTGCATATAGCTATCGCTTCCTACTCGGCGGCGTTGGCTTCGAAGTTTAACAAGCGCGTGCAGCGCATCATCACGGACGAGGCCTATACGGAGCTGTTTCCCGGCACGACACTCAAGAGCAACTCCACTTCGCCGCGGGCCGAGGGTTATGCGCAGACGTTCGACCTGTTCGAGATCGTCGACCGTGCGGGCTTCCAGCTCGCTGCAGGACGCGAGGGGGCACTGACCGGCAACGAGGTCGACTGCTTCATCCTCGATGACCTGTACAAGGATGCGATGGAGGCCAATTCGCCCGTCATCCGGGAGAACTGTTGGGAGTGGTACACCTCGGTCGTCAAGACGCGCCTGCACAACGGAAGTCAGGAGCTGATGGTCTTCACGCGCTGGCATGAGGACGACCTGATGGGTACGATCATGAAGCACGAACCGGTCGAGGAGCTGAGAAGCTGGGAACAGCTCGACACGACGCCGGCCGACCGTTGGCTGCACCTAAACCTCGAAGCCATCAAGGAGAGCGAGGCCACCGATATCGATCCCCGCGAGCAGGGCGAGGCTCTTTGGCCGGATCGGCACGGCGTCGAACTGCTGAACGCCAAGCGGCGCATCGACCGCCTGCAGTTCGATTGCATGTATCAAGGTCGACCGTCCAGCAAGGAGGGCCTGCTATACGGCGATCACTTCCGGACGTACAGCGAGCTGCCTGCCGACATCGTGCGCCGCAGCAACTACACGGACACGGCCGACACGGGCGACGATCACCTTTGCTCGATCTGCTACTGCACGGATAAGGTCGGGAACATCTACGTTACCGACGTGCTCTATACGCAGGAGACGATGGAGGAGACGGAGCCGGCGACCGCCGCGATGCTGAAGCGCAGCGGGACGCTGGAGGCCCTTATCGAGAGTAACAACGGCGGCCGCGGTTTCGCCCGGGCCGTGCAACGACTGGCGCCCGGCGTCCGGGTGGAGTGGTTCCACCAGAACGGCAATAAGGAGGCCCGCATCTTGACCAACGCCCAGGCGGTCGTCTCCCGCATCTACTTTCCCGAGGATTGGAAGATACGCTGGGAGCGGCTGCACGCCCATATCACGACTTACAAACGGCTTTTTCGGGCCAACCGCTGGCACGATGCCCCGGACGTACTGACGGGCATCGTTGAGCGGGAAATGACCGAAAAGGCCAAAGGAATACGACATATCGGATACTGACATGACCGGACAATTGATTAAGAAACTGGGGGACATCCTCCAATCGCTGCATGCCGACTACTACTACGAGTACGACGAGGCCAGCGCCATGAACGTTAAAGCCGACGCCGTGGAGAACAGCGCCGGGCTGATCTTTATCGAGGAGGTGCGCGGCGGCCGATACCGCATCCCGCAGAACCGGACGCAGGGATTCTTCCGGCAAAAGGAGACACGGCTGTCGATCTACTTCTGCCGCTTCTCCAAAGAGCTGGAACCGTTCGCAGGACTGGGCAACACGCCGCTATCTGTGCAGGCGCAGCACACGCTCACGATGACACGGCAGGCGATCCGCGACCGCATCGAGGAGGAGGTCGTGGTTCCGTTCATGGAGGCGATAGACACGGCAATGCGCGGCGACCTGCGCGGATACTCGGTGGGGGACTATACATTCACCTATCCGCACCTCTCGCGCTTCGATTCCAACGAGGTGGCCGTAGTCCTCGACTTCACCCTCTTACAGCAGACACCATGCACAACGACGTTCAGATAGCCGGCCTGGTCAAGATCGACATTCGGGGCGGAAAGCTAACATACGGCCAGCGTATCGAGATCGGGGAAATCCTCGCCCGGGAAGGTGCGAGCGTATCGGAGAAGTACACCGCTACGATGAAATGCCTGCACCCCGATTGGGTGCAGGCATTCACCCCCGAATGGATCGCATGGTTCGAGGAGGTCGTCGATGGGCTGCGCTATTGGATGGAGCGAGAGACGACGATGTTGGCTTACCAGCCCACGGCCGAGGAGATCGCCGCCGGCATCAACAACCTCGGCAAGAAGCTGGGGCCTATGATGACGGTGATGACACTTGCCGAGAAGTTCGGCAAAGACCCGGACGAGATACTGCAATGGGAGTACGGCAAGGTCTTCGGCCTGCTGTACGCCGATTTGGAGGGCTTCAAGTACCAACGCAACTACAGAAAGGTCATAGAGAGCAGGGAGCGGCAACGACGCCTGTCTCGTAAATAGCATGACGACGGATCGCATCATATGGGAGGAGCTGGAGCAGCTGCGCCGCGACATCATCGAGGCGTCGCGCAAAGCCGGTCAGGAGGCCAGCGGCGACACTTACGCTGCGATTGCGGTGGAGGCTGTCTCGATATCGGGCGGCCAGCTCACCGGGCCCGGCTATATCGGGGTGCTCGCCCGGGGCCGCCGTCCCGGCAAGGTGCCCTATAATTTTGCCGCGATCATCAAGGAGTGGGCGGCATACAAAGGCATATCGTTCGGATCGGAGGAGGAATTCGATCGGTGGGCGAATGCCGTGGCATGGAAGATCAGACGCGATGGTACCTCGCTGTGGCAGGACGCCGGCAGCATGGGATTAGAGCAAGATATCTTCTACACTCCGATCCGAGACTTCACCACCCGCATATCCAAGAGGCTGGCGGGCTTTTATGAAACGCAGATAGTAAAACAGATCGACAATCTATGGCAATAGTGATTTTAAAAGCGCCTCCCGCCCTCGTGGCGGCTTTCAACGAAATTCCCCTTGTCGTGCAAACCCCGAAGGCGCGCTACGACCAGCTCACCTTGGACTTAGCTAAAGCGACCACGACGGCCGAGCGCACCAGAATACAGAGCGAGATGACCGCGCTGTACGATGCGCGGAATCAGGACACCCTCGATCCTATGACGTTCGTCGCTGTGATCGAAACCGACCCGGTTCAAACATACACCGTAACCCTTACCCCCGAGGCAGGCCCGGACGGTAACGGCTACATAGATCTCTCCTTCATCATGCGGCGGGCGTTCGCATATGACGCAGGAATCGACGGGATCGTAAGGCCGAACCTGAATTTAGTAGCACAGGGCTACATTGACGATAATGGCACGCGAAAGGCATTCTTCTACGCTCTAAACGCCGTTGGGCAACCCGGATATTATGACAGCTATTGGGGATTTAACGCTTACGCCAAATTGACCGATACGCCGTTGATTCGATATAAGCGTTATCCGTTCTTCCTCACCCTACGGTCTTTCGACTCCAAGACTTTGGAGTACATCCTCAAATTCAACGGCAGAGATCAGCTTTCCGACCGCATACAATATCCGCTCGGCACCATAACCTTTGATTACGACTTTCAGAGCATTGATATGGTCGAGGTCTGGACATATAAAGAACAATCGACGCAACTCGCATCCTATCCGGTTCTTGAGGGCTGCGAACCCGATGCGCCGTTCTACGTGCGTTGGATCAACGCCTCGGGCGGGTGGAATACCTGGATGTTCGAGCGCCGCGAGGAGACGGACGACGTGGAGGATGTCTCCAACATCCAGCTCTATATCACGGATCCGATTTACACGCAGGCGACGGTCTCGCTCAGCGCCACGCGGACGGTAACCGTCGGCGAGGGCCTGCTGTCCAAAGACGAATACCGGGCATTGGCAGCCCTGCCGCGGTCTCCGCGTATTCAGTGGTTCAACGAGGAAATACGGACATGGCAGACGATCGTCATAGCTGAGGGGTTCTCGGCCTCGTGGAACTCCCGCAACGGATTCGGCAGCGTGGAATTCACGTTCGCCATGCCGCGCATTTTAACCCAATTCTGACAATGGATTACCGACTGCTCTACGATGCCGGCAACGGCTACGAAGACCTCGACCTCGGGGACGAGGTGCCGGCGATGAATTACCAGATCGCCAGTCTCAACGAATTGAAGGATCGGCGTGCCGCCTACTCGCAGGCTATCAAGCTGCCGAAGACCCCCAAGAACATGCGCCTGCTGGGCTTCCTCGACAGCTTCGCCGTCGTGGCCGATGCGGCCTACACGCCGCGGCGTTGCAAGCTCCTTTGCGAGGGCGCGCAGCTCTCGCCGTTCGGCGCCGTGCTGTATGTCGATAACCTCGACGACAACGCCGGGGGGTCGATCGACTGCCAGATCGTCTCCAACACGGTGGATCTGTTCTCGCTCCTCGGAGACGTCGACAACGAGAATATGGGCAATATCCTTTGGGAGAACGTCTGGACTTCCGACCACATCGTGCGGGACAATGCCGAGGCGTCCGGAGATAGGCGGTGGCCGGCCGTATTCACCAAGCAAGGGCTATCGACGACCGATCCGTTCCCCAGAAGCACCGTGAACGTGTATAGCCTCGTACCCTGTTATCGCTTCATCACGATGATCGAGCAGATGTTTTACATGTACGGATATCGGGTCGAATCCAACCTCCTCGATGATCCTTTCATGAAGTCGCTCTACATCACCGCCTCGAAGATCACCGAGGATAGCAGCGTTACAGCAACATACATCGGCAAGCGTGCTGCCCTGCCTTATCCCGGCGGCAATTCTTCGACTACCTATACCACCGTGGAGCTGGATTATATGTTGCAGCCCGAGAAGATGGGCGGCTCCGAGTTGGTGAAACACGACGGTTCGAATCAACAGTTCAACCAGTGGGGTTATTACGCGCCCCAGCCCGGCGATTACAAGCTGGAAATCACTATCAAGAACGTCGGTAGCCAGCCGTTGGATACCACGCGCAAGGTGAAAATCTACGCCATTGTCAATCGCCAACAGAATTATCACGAGAACACTTTCAGGCCAACTCAGACGATCAAGGACGATGATTTCCCGCTTACAGGAACAGTTCCAGCCGGTAATGAAAGAACAATTGAGGTCGACGTTCCGGAGCTCAACACGGGAAACTACATCGGTTGGGAGATAGGGATATATGGCAGCGGCAGCACCGGCGGCGATTATAGTGATTACACCTCCATCGAGGTAACGGCGCAGGTGTCGCTCGTTCACGAGGACGCGGCGCCCGGCATCGGCTCGAGATTCGACTATGCCCGGGCGAGCGGTTTCAAGACTTACAAGGAGCTGGTGCAAACGTTCATACAATCGTTCGGCGTCCTCGTCGATGTCGTCGAGGCACCGAATGTCTCGCAGGACGGCATTATCGGAACGGTTCGCCTGTACTCCTTTGATGAGTTGTACCGCCGGCGCGATGCGGGACAGTACGTGGATTGGAGTCGCAAGCTCGTTATCAACAACGAGCGCAATGTCGGCTTCTCGCTGGCCAACTACGCGCAGCGAAACATCATCCAGTTGACCGACAACACGGACGACGGGACGCATGACGCGGGAAGTTTCTCGGTGGCGAATCGAACTTTGACAAGCGAAAAGACCCTCTTCACGATCGCGGCCGAGGCGGGACGGGACATCGTAGACAGAACGATTGTCGACCAGCCGGGCAACCCGATTACGGCGCGGCCGTTGGCGGTGGTTCCGACATTGGAGCCATCGTTCGAAACCGATGAGGACACGGGACGCACGGTCGGCGTTACGCTAACCTACAAAGGGTGCAAGGTTCACTTGCTTCGCATCAATGAGGAAGTGGTGTTCAATCTCGAAATCAACAATTACGACAAGTTCAATGTCCCGTCCTATCCCTTCCCGCAATCCGTAACGGTAACGATGCAGGAGCTGATCGACCGTTACTACACGCCGGTCAAGCGGTTGATGGCGAACGCTCGGACGATCAGCGCTTATTTCAATCTCAGTACGCTGGACATCGCGCAGCTCGACCTGCTCACGCCCGTGTGGCTGAAACCGTACGGCTGTTTCTTCTACATCTCGAAGATCGACAACTTCGTCGCCGGGCAACCTACGAAGGTCGAGTTGGTGAAGATGTCGAACAATGAAGGGACGATAAATTACTACCTTACGCTGAATAACAGAAACGCGGATATCGACCTCACCGTCCCGTATGAGGGCGGCAAGTATCGAGTCGCCTACAGAACGAACGGCACCCCGAAAGTCTCCACTTCGGGAGTGTACGGCGGCACGATCAACGTGGAGGGTGGATTCGTCGAGCTGGTCATCGACGGCAATGGAACGTCGTCGAATATGGTCTCGTCGATCATCATCTCGGTCGAGGAGGATCCGACGGTCGTGCGCAGGATCAACATCACGCAGGAGTTCTTCCAGACGGAGGAGTACGACATCACACTGAAGTTGCGCACCGACGGCACGAATCTATACGTTCAGACGTCTCGGCCGCTCAAAACAGGCGAGAGCGTCGTCATCATGACCCGCGGTGCGGGACGTATGGCGTATATGTCTTCAGCATCGAACCGAGCGCGCGATTACCACCCGTCCCTAAAGAGATGGCATATACCATACTATCCTTACAAGATCGAGGCAGACGGGAAGATCGCTATCAACACGAGCGGTGCCTACATTGGTAATAATACGTTTCGTTGGAAGGTTAAGACCGATAAGAAGGGGCGGCAGTTCGTGCATATCCAGAAAGCCAACAACTCGAAGGGCTTCGGATATAAAATCGTGAATGGGATGAACAAAGCCGTAACGTTTGCGGTAGCCGTGGTTACCACTGGTACGTGGAAGCCGGAGGAGTTGTCGAACCGCTGTTATTTCGAATCGAGAGTATCCTACAGCGGAGGAGAGTTTACGCAGGGTTTCGTCGTAACCAAAACCCTATGAAAATACCCCGGACGCCGAAGCATCAGGGGTTAAAAAAGTAATCCGGACGGACAAGTCTCCGGCCATCACAAAGGTAGAACATTTTTCGAAAAACGCAAAATAAATGGCTGAGAATACCACACAGCGCCAGGTAATTCTGGACTTCGATTTGAACGCATCCGGGGCTTTGAAAGAGGCGGCGAAGCTACAAGTCGAGCTCGACAAGCTGAAGAACGAGCAGAAAGCCCTCGACCAGACCACCGAGGAGGGGCGACTCGAATACCAGCGATACAATGCTGAAATAAAGATTACGAGCGACCAACTGCGCACGGTGCAGACCCAGATCACGAACACCCAGAAAGCGAATAACGCATCAACGGGCGAAATCGATAAGCAGCGGGCGAAGTTGTCGGCGCTGACGGCCGAATGGCGTCTCCTCAAAAAGGAGGATGCGGATTACGAGGCAAAGAACGAGGCCCTGCAAAAGGCGATGGCCGAAACCACTGCCGCCTTGAAGAAATCCGAGGAGGCGCACGGAGATTATCGCCGAAATGTCGGAAATTACACAAACAGTATACTGCAAGCTATCGGTGTAAATGGCAAGTTCGGTAACTCGCTGAAGGGGCTTGCTTCGGGCCCGCTTGCATTGGTCGCTGCGTTTGCCGGTGCGGCGACGGCCGCTTTCAAGCTCTTCATGTCGAGCCTGTCGTCTACGCAGGCAACGGGCGATGCGCTGGCAAAAGAAGTCGCCGGCTGGCAAAACACGTGGGAGCTTTTCCGGAAATCCGTGGCCTCGGTTGATTTTTCCCTGTTGATCCGCAACGCAAAAGAGGCGGCACAAGCAGGTCGCACCCTAAAAGAAGTATTGGATGAGGTATTCGAACGGACAAACTCCACGACGCTGTTGCGGGCATCGATGTCCCAGGAAAATGCCGCCCTCGACGAAGCAGTACGCAACACGTCCTTATCCTACGAAGAGCGGTTGGCAGCCGGCGAAAAGTATCTTAAGAACATGGAGGGCATCTATCAGCAGGAGGAGGACACGGCGAAGTCCGTGCGGGACGCCCAGCTGGAGAACCTCTTCGCCTTGACCAAGACCCGGAATTACGCCAGTGAGGAGGAGCGGGAAGCGGCGAAACAGGAGTTTGCCGATGGCATCAAGAACTACAACCTCACGCGCGATAAGATCGAGGCGGCTGAGAAATATTTGAAAGTCGTACAAAATACAACCAATTCTTTATCTATTCTTTCGGAAGCGACAACTACCCCCGAATCCGTCAAGCAGCAATTGAAGAGGGACGAAGAAAACTTACAAAAACGACAAAAAGCGTATGATGAATTCGTAAAAGTTGTCGGAGAAGGTGCTGCGGATATCCTCAAATTTCAAGAACAATATCGACTAACGAATGACGCCCAAGT
>CAMWSI010000004.1 GCA_947176875.1 uncultured Bacteroidales bacterium | reverse complement strand
GTCAAACCCTGGACTTTCAAAGGCGATATGGGGCTGAACCTTTCACAGAACGCGCAGACCAACTGGTCGGCCGGCGGCGAGAGTTCGATAGCGGGCAACGCCATCCTGAACCTCAACGCGACCTATCGCAACGAGCGTCACAAATGGGTCTCCAACCTCAATACCGAATACGGCCTGACCTGGACGCCGACCAACAAACTGAACAAAACCGTCGATAAACTCATCCTCAATACACAATACGGATACGCTTTGGACAAGAAAGACCACTGGTTCATTTCAGCCGAAGCCGATTTCCGCACCCAATACGACAAGGGGTACAAAGACGTGGCCGCGCATTTGGCCGACAACGACACGGCGCCGACCTATATCTCCAAAATCATGGCGCCCGGCTATCTGAACCTCTCCGTCGGCGTGGAATACCACCTCAAAAGCCTGTTGGACGTCTATGTCTCGCCGGCCGTCATGCGGACGACCTTCGTAGCCGACAAGTTCCTCGCAGACCAAGGCGCTTTCGGCGTAACACCGGGCAAAGACTACCTCATGCAGGTCGGTCTGCAACTTCAAGGTCATGTCAATTGGGAAATCACGTCCAAAATCATCCTTTCGTCCGATCTCACGCTCTTTACACCCTATACCAAGGATTTCGGCAATTTCGTCGTGGATTGGGACGTACAACTCGTCATGAAAGTGACCTCGTGGCTGAACGCCACCATCGGCACCTCGCTCAAATACGACGATAAGATCAAGACCACCGACAAGAACGGCAATGTGCGCGGCGCTAAAGTGCAGTTCCGGGAAATGCTGACCATCGGATTGGCCTACATGTTCTCAACCGAAAAGAAATAAGGGAACGGGCGACCCGATACGGAAAACCGGACAGGATGCAAAAGGCGTAAATCAAAAGGGATTTACGCCTTTTGCATTTTCCGAAGTCTGTTCTGATACAACTGGCACACGAGACCGTCGGCCAAACCGAAACGCGGTACCCAGATGCGTTCCGCTTCCATAAGTTCCGCAATGGACAGGAATATACGGGCGGCGGGCAGGATAACGTCGGCGCGGTCGGCACGCAACTTGAACGCGGCCATACGTTCGGCCACCGTCATGCTTTCAAGCTTCCTATAGCCTTTCGCGAGTTGGTTCACCGACATGGAAAGACCCGTCTTGTCGCCGAACAGTTTCGTCAGTTTGTTGATGTTGCCGCCCGAACCCACGAGATTCACGCGGCCGAACCTATCCGCAAACTGCCGCAACCAGTCTTCGAGACGCTCGAACTCCCGCGGGTCTTCGGCATGGTGCAAGAGACGCAACGTACCGAGTTTGAAAGAATAAGATTGCAGGAAACGGCCGTTTTCCGTGACGGAAATCTCGGTACTTCCACCGCCCACGTCCACATACACCGTCATGTCGTAACGTTCTTCCGGCAAACTTTCGCCGGCCGTCCGGATGATCCGCGCCTCTTCCAGACCGTCTATGACGCGGATGTCGATGCCGGTGGCGGCCCTGACGTGGCGCACGACTTCCGCGCCGTTGGCGGCCTCGCGCATGGCGGCCGTCGCGCAGGCGGCGAAATCGACCGTCTTGTAAACGGCCATCAACTGCTTGAAAGCCAATAGCGTATCAATTAACGCCTGTTCCGATTCGGGACGGGATATCGCCTTCCGAAAAAACGTCTTCCCCCAAACGCAGGGGCACGCGCACCAACGCCACCTTCGACGCCACGGGGCGCCCTTTCTCGCCTGCGAACACATCCGAAAACAAGACGCGCACCGCATTCGACCCGATGTCAATCCCGGCAAATATCATAAATCCCTTTATTTTATTCCAATTCAGCTCCGGTTTCTACTTCGAAAGGACCATTGATAGTGGTCTCTTTTTCTGCATCTAAAGTAAGTTTCGCACCTTTTTTAACCGTTACGTTTTGAACGTCAATATTGCATCCGTTAACCGTCGTATTGTTTGAGACCTCTTTATTTTGTATTGTTTCTACCGTACAGAGAGCCATACCATCAAGATATGTCACGTTAGAACTCATAGGATCCAACCAATTGCTCAAACACATTTCGTTGGTGCCTCCTCCCGTCCAGGATTCATCAAAACGTCCATACCATTTTGAAACAGGTGGACATCCCGAGCCTCCCCCATGCAATTGACCTACGATTCGGTGATTCTGATTAAACAGCGGAGAGCCTGAAGATCCCCCTTCAGTAGTTCCATTGTCATAGCCAACTTTCCAATGTGTATTTACAGGAGATGTTGTATTATCTGCCCAAGAAATAGTGGCGCTGTTAGATACCAATTTATTGTAATCGAATGATATTTTCATCAAATTACCCGCGGGGTGATGTATGCCTGTTCCTGATTGCGGCGTATTGGGGCTTCTGTCCCAACCGGCAAATACAAGATTGTTTTCCGCCGCATTATTCAAGTTTTTCAACTCCATCAATAAAAAATCCGTCGGTTGCCATGCCGCCCTAAAGTAAGCGTAATTATACGTGACATAGTTATATACAGCACTGCTATTGCAGGTCGTTTTCTGGTAATGAAACCGAAATGCCCAATTTTGGGCGTTGTTTATCTCTGTTTCACTTAAATTATAGGGGTCGCTATCCGTGTCAATGCAATGAAAAGCCGACAAAAAGAAAGGCCTTTTATCTTGTCGTGTATTGTTCACCAAAGCCCCCGAGCACCAATAATTTCCACTTGACAGTAATATAAGCGCTACACTCTTAGCTTCCGTAGCCCATTCCGGATAACAGGCGACATCGTTGTGACAATTGTATTTTGCCGCTTTTGTCCTTGCTTCCGTCGGAAACATATTGACATAAGCATGTATTACCTTTGAAATAGTCAGTTTAGAGGTATCGTTGGATGTTTTAGGTTCATGCAATTGAATAACGACATGGTCACCCGCAATTAAGTCTGTCAAGAAAAACCGGCCATCCTGCGGAATATTTTGACGTTCCGTCACAGGGCCATAAACCATGCTGCCATCCGGATTGAAAATATAAATTTTCGCATCGGACTTCAGGTTTAATTCAGAGAAAATGAAATTAAGGGAATATGCTCCTTGCGAAGATACGCTTAAACGCCATATCCGTTCTGTTTCCGTTGCTTCCCATGTGCCATCGCCTAATGAATAGTTGACATCGAACTCATAGCCGAATCTGAAGGGAAAATCTCCATAACCGGCCAATTCCTTTTCTTCCGCAAGTAGCCGTTGGACATTCGGTATAGCCGGCATTTTTTTTACAATCGATATGCTTTTAAGTTGCATTTTTAAGGCCGGATAGGCGTCAAAAGCATTGCGGTCAATAAAAAAAGCGGATGGTACTTGGCCAAATGCCATGCCGCTTATGGTTAAAAATAAGATGAATAATGTTTTTTTCATAGTGTTTTATATTTTAATCAGTTTATACTTGCATACCGTTATCGCTCGAGGAACATCAGGAATATTGCCCTGAATGCAATCCAATATTAAAATGTCGTCTATGATGTCCAATCGGTAAACAAAGGTATTCCCTTCATCCACATAATTTTCATACAAGATATTTCCTTCTATTCGATAAGGGGAGATTAAATTGAGAGAGGAATGCACCATTTGCAAATCTTCCCGAAACTCTACATATCGCGAAGTATGTTCCGATGGATTCATGGTTAAAGTACCATCCTCATAATAACCTTCGCCCACCAACTGCCATTTTCCAATGAGTCGCTTCCCCAAAGCTTCCGTATGGTTCCTGACGAGTTGAATCCCTGAAAAACACAGCGTATCATCGGACAAGAAAGAAACGGTATGCTGCATGGAACCGGATGCATCTGGCCATAGTTTCTTCACTTCCATGGCATGGTCACCGGTTATACGATACGTCATGACATGAATATCGTTCGTGTTGCGGGGTTTCAGATACATCGTATCATTGGCCGAAAACACATAAGTGTCCCCTTTTTCATTCTGTTTGATCCCATACCATTCGCCTGAAAGCCACGCTTTTTCCAATGAACCGTCGGTCGGATTGAAAGAGCAATCACAGTCAGCGGGCGGCGTAACGGGCTTTTCACAACCGAAAAGAAAACATATACAGAGTGTATATAAGCCGATTCTATTATTCATAACGTCTTTAATTTTTTTATTGTTTTAGATATTCTTAGTAGGTTTCCTCTACCGTTCAACCGGTATTATATTTGTTTCATGAACTAGCTTTTCTTAATCTATAGGCTTCAAAGTTATGCACATAAATTGGAATTTCCAAGTTATATGCCTTGGCTCAGACCCTGCATCGCGTCGCGCGACTTCAGACCGGGTCAGCCCAATTCGGCGGCCTCTTCCAGGCTGAGCCAATCAATTTTCCAGCCCTTGCGCTCCATGCCGCGGAACCACGTGCGCTGGCGTTTGGCGAATTGACAGATGGCCGTATAAAGTTGTTCCGTCATGGCCTCCCGGCTGATCCGACCCGTCAAACAGTCGGTCACGTAGCGGTACTCCAGGCCGTAATACGTCAGCTGTTCGGGTTGCAAGCCATTGCGGAGCAGACCCGCCACCTCCTCCACCATGCCCTGTTCGAGCCGCTCCTCCAGTCGCAGCCGGATACGCCGCCGCAACACGTCGGGCGCGACCTCTATGCCAATCAGATAGACTTCGGGCGGTGTGCGGCGGAAATCTTCCGGATGCGACGCCTCGTATTCGGCTATCTCAATGGCCCGCACGCAACGCGCCTCCGACTCGGTGTCGGTGTGGTTGTGCAACGGACCGTAGAGGCTCAGCCGACGGCTCAGTTCGTTCAAGGTCAATCCTTTGAGTTCCGCCCGAAGAGCCGTGTCCTCCGGTACTTCGGCGAACTGCCGCGTGCCTATCGCACTCTGCAAATATAAGCCGCTCCCGCCACAAAGCAAAGGCCTGATGCCCCTTGCCTTGAGGCCGGCATAGACGCGGTCGAACGCCTGCTGATACAGGAATACATTGTATTCGGTGCCCGGCTCGGCCACATCGATGAGGTGATAGGGTACGGGACGGCTTTCATAGACGTATTCCGCCAAATCCTTACCGGTACCGATATCCATGCCGCGATAGACCTGACGGGAATCCGCTCCAATGATCTCTGCATTCAGGCGACCGGCGAGCCGCACGGCCAGATGCGTTTTGCCGCAAGCCGTCGGGCCGAGCACGACCGGCATCAGCTGCGGATGGGCTTCCAGATAGGTTAAACGCGTATTCCAATCCATAATCTTTGTTTTTTATGATGTGTGACGGCGACAGGCAGGCGCACACGTGGCAAGCCGACGACGGCCGCGACCCCGGGCGGCGGGGATTTTCGGGCCCACCGAGGCACTGTGCGCGGCTGCGCCGCGCGGACGGGGCGGGGCGGATGTCAGCCGACGAGCGGCCGCGCAATGGCCTCGGCGCGTTCGCAGCGGTACAGGTAAAGCCGCAACGCCTGCCAGTCGGAGACCGAGAGGCGGTCTAAACCGCGGGGCAGCGCGGAATCCGGCGCTGGGGTCATGGCGGCTTCGAGACAGGCGACGGCCGCCGCCGACGGGATGCCGGGGTAGCGGCGGGCGCACACACGCAGTCTTTCCAGCAGGTTCAGCGCGTCGGCCTGCGGGTCGTAGGCGTAATGCGCCTTGAGGTACTGCAATATACGGAGCGCGTCGAACTTCTCGGTGCAGGCTTTCCTGAAGGCCGCGGCCGAAGTACGGTTGCGCCGTATCGAAACGTGCCAGTCCGCACCCCATTTTTCGATGGCGAATGCGCCCACGGGGCCCAAATCGGCCGCCGGGTCGGTGTAGAACGTTTCCAAGCCCGCGTAAAACCTTTGCAAATCGGCGAACAGGGCCGCCGGATACACCGGACACGAATCCCATTCGCCGCGCAGTCCCATGCCGATGGCCGGCCCCGTCCCGAAAATGACGCGCGGACTCGGACGCGGCGCGGGCAAAGCCGGCACACCCCCCTGCCGTACAATCGGACCGCTCTTGGCCAGTTTCTGCAAAAAATAAAAATCCTCGCCGCTCTTATGGGGCGGCAGGCCGCCTATTTTCCGGTAAACGGCCGCCGTACAGCCCATGGACGAGCCGATGGCCGTATAGGCATACGGCAAGTCCGCGGCCGCCAAGCCCAAGGCGTAAGCCCGCATATAGACTTCGTAGTGCAGGGCGGCCGCGGACAGGGCGTCGGCAGTCGGGGCGATTCCAAGGTCAGGCCGGATTCCGGCGGCCGCTTCAGGCAAAGCCCTGCGACCGGCAAGCCGCACCGGATGAAAATAGGCGCCGGCGATGCCGGCCGCCTCCGGAAACCGCACGGCCGTATCGCGCATGGCCTCTATGTAATGCGGCGGATAGACCGTATCGGCGTCCATGCACAGCAACAAATCGGTTCCGGAGGCGCCTGCCGCCGCCTCATCCATCGCCTCCCGCCGCGCGCGTCCCACGCCGGCCTGCGCCGCCGGCCACGCGCGCCCCGCGCTGCTGCGGTCTATGACCGTCAGTCCGAACGGCAGACTTCCGCCCGCCGCCAAGGCTTGCAGGTCCGTCAGCGTCGTCGCGTTCACCCGTACCGTTTCCTGATGGAAAGGGTCACCCGAATCAAAATACGAAGCCGGCTGGTTCACGCAAAGCACAACCCGCGCCGGCAACACGGACTGCCGTGCCAAAGCCTGCACGCGCCCGACGATGCCGGGTTCGTTCATAACCGGTATGGCGATATGGGTGTTCATGACAAACAAAACGCCCTGCCCCGGGGAGCCAGCCATGAAAGGCCCTATCCGCAAGCAAGGCGTTTTTATCAAATTAAACGGGCGCAGCGCTTATTTCTTGGGCGTGGCGGCCAGTGTGGCCACGAGGTAATCCCAGAACTTCTTGACGCTGGCGATGTTTACCTTTTCGTCCGGCGAGTGCGGATACATAATCGTGGGACCGAACGAAATCATGTCCCAGTTCTTGTAAACGCCACCGAGCAGGCCGCATTCCAGACCGGCATGGATGGCCATGACCTTCGGTTTCTTGCCGTAGAGCGAATGGTACGTGCTCTGCATCGCCTTCAGGATAGGCGACTGCATGTTGGGCTTCCAGCCCGGATAGCCGCCCGTGAACTGCGCCTTGCCGCCCGCGAGCGCGACGACGCTCTTCATCTGGTTCACCAGGTCTTCCTTGGCCGTATCCACCGAGGAACGCAACAGGCACGAAACCGTCATCACACCCTTGTCGGCCTTGACGATGGCCATATTCGTGGAGGTCTCCACAATCGGCATCGCATCGCTCATGCGCATCACGCCGTTGGGGAGGCCATAGACGAGACGGCACATCTTCTTGCCCGAAGCCGCCGTGATGACGTTTTTGGGCAGCGTCGCCTTCTCGCATTTAACGCTATAATCGGGTTCCACGGCCGAGAGTTCCGCCTTGGTCTCGGCGTAGAACTGTTCCACGATTTTCTGGAATTTGGCTTCCTTGGCCTTGGGCAACGTCACCGTGGCGAACGATTCGCGCGGGATGGCGTTGCGCAGGCTGCCGCCGTCCAGTTTGACGAGCCGCGCGGAGCAACCTTCCATGAGGCGGAGCAACAGACGGTTCATAAGTTTGTTGGCGTTGCCGCGACCCAACACGATGTCCATACCGGAGTGACCTCCCTTGAGGCCCGTCAACGCAAGCTTGAACGCCTTGCTGTCGGCCGGCACGGCTTCGGTCTTGTAGGGCAACGTTATCGTGGCGTCGATGCCGCCGGCGCAACCCACATAGAGTTCGCCCTCGGTTTCGGAGTCGAGGTTGAGCAGGATGTCGCCCTTGAACACGCCTTTCTTGATACCGAACGCGCCCGTCATGCCGGTTTCCTCGTCAATCGTGAACAGGGCTTCGAGCGGCCCGTGCTTGACCGTCTTGGACTCCAACACGGCCATGATCGCGGCACAGCCCATGCCGTTGTCGGCGCCGAGCGTCGTGCCGTCGGCCGTCACCCAGTCGCCATCGACGTAGGCTTCAATCGGATCCTTGACGAAATCGTGCTTCTTGTCGGCGTTCTTTTGCGGCACCATGTCGAGGTGCGCCTGCAGAATGACGCCGCGGCGGTCTTCCATCCCTTTGGTGGCCGGCTTGGTGATGATGACGTTGCCGACCTCATCCACCTTGCAGTCCAGTTTATTCTTCTTGGCGAAATCCACGACGAAAGCCCGCACTTTCTCCTCGTGTTTGGAGGGACGGGGCTGACGGGTCAGTTCATAGAAATGACCCCATACGTTTTTCGGCTCCAAGGCCGCGATGTTCTTGCTCATAATGATATGGTTTTTAGTTTTTTATTCTTTAACACTCCGCTCTCGCCCCGTTTTATCGAAACACACGCGAAACTCAAATTTACACATTTTTTGCATTCTAACGGACGATTTCTACGGATGATGACAAATTTTCGACTTTATCGTATCTTTACGCTAACGCGTGAAGATTGGAAAATTACTTGTCTCCGCACTCGACTTTCATTATCTTTGTAGCAAGATTAGGATTCAATGAGGGACGTAGCATGAAAGCAACCACATCGATGGAAAGCCTGTGGCAAACCATTTCCTCTTTGTCGTCGAATAACCGGAAAAACCAACTCACGAAAGCGGAAAATATCGCCATTACAAAAGGTCTTATAGATATCTGGAACGGCCAAACCATCCGCATTCAAAACATCCATCATATATGGGAAAGCATTGTGTAGAAAAGGCATTGGTTTTCGCGACGCACAACGCGCACAAACTGAAAGAGGTGCAGGCCTTGCTGACGCTGCCCGTGCGGGGCTTGGCGGAGTTGGGCTGCACGGAGGACATTCCCGAAACGGGCTTCTCGCTGCGGGAAAACGCTTTTCAAAAGGCGATGTATGTCTATGAACGCTACGGCCGTCCCTGCTTTGCCGACGATACCGGTCTTGAAGTGCCGGCCCTCGGCGGCGCACCCGGCGTCTATACGGCGCGTTACGCTTCCCTGCCGGATAACTTCGAGGCCCGCATGATAGCCGGGGACCGCCGGGTGCTGGCGGACATCCAAGCCGCGGAAACCGCTCCGGACGCGCCCGAAACGCTCCAACCCACGTTTGCCCAGAATATGGAAAGGCTACTGCATAAGATGCGCGGCTTGGAAGGTCCGCAACGGCGGGCGGCGTTCATCACGGTAATCTGTCTCATAGAGGCCGACGGACAACACCGCTACTTTGAAGGACGCGTGGAGGGCGACATCCTGAACGCGCCCGCCGGCGCCGAGGGCTTCGGCTACGACCCCGTCTTCAGGCCGGAGGGCTACGACCGCAGTTTCGCCGAGCTAAGCCTCGAAACCAAGAACCGCATCAGCCACCGCGGCCGCGCCGTGGCGGCCCTTCAACAATATCTCGACCGCATTTCCACATGCTAATGGAAACCCGTCCTATCCGCCGTTTGATGCGGCCGCCCGGCGGCCACCTGCTGTTCGCGCTCGCCGCCACGGCGGCCTGCATCGTGGCCCCGCTGCTGCCATTGCAAACCGACAGCGCCTATACGTTCTTCCGACTGCTCCAACAACCGGCCTTGAACATAGACGACCTGCGCACGCTCAACCCACTGACCTGGGCCGCGATGCAGGCAGGCGTCCGCCTTGCGGCCGCGCCGCGGACGCTCGCGCTCGTGTTCGCGCTCAGTCAGGTTGGTTTCGCCTACCTCGTCTTCTTGATTGGCCGCTACGGCTTCCGCTACCGCCGCGCCGACCGCTTCGCGCTCGCGCTCGCGCTCGTGAGCGCGCCCCTCTGGCTGAACCCGGCCAACGGCACGCTCAACGGCCTCGGCTACTTCGCGCTGGCTTACATGCTCTTGGCAGGCGAACGCCGATCCAAAGCCGACACCCACCAACCCGGCGCGGCCGGCCGCCTGCCCGCCACGCTCCGGTACGTCATCCTCGCCGGCCTGCTCCTGCTCTGCGTATTCGCCGACCCGACCTGGCTGTTGGCTATCGCGTTTTGGCTACTCTGCCGCCCCGATGAGACGGCTACTGACCGACCCGGCCGTTTCCCTTGGCCGCGCGTCGCGCTCATCGCCTTTCTCGCGCTCTCCGTGTGGCTCGACCGCCGTCTGCTGCCGCAACCTTTGGAATTTACGTCGGACTTTTTCCTGCCCGTTTATGGCTTCCGCAACGCCTTCGCATTCTGGACACAGACGCAGGCCTACGCCCATCTGTTCCTGTGGGCGGGTTGGGCCTATCTGGCCGCCCGCTACGTCTGCCGCAAGGCGTATCGGCCGCTCGCCGCGCTGCTGATACTGACGGCTGTCTGGCTCGCGCTCTTCGGCTTCACGCCCGGCTATGCCGCCGACTTCGGCCGCCGTTTCCTGCCGTTTTGGGTCATAACGGCCTTGCTCATCCTAAAGGAGAAACAGCCGGCCGTCTGGCTCGCGCCCGCCCTGCTGTTTCTGGTCTGCGGCACGGCCGACGAATACAAGACGCTGAACCGCCGCGCCACATTCTACGCCACGTTCGCCGAAAACCTGCCCCAACCATACGAAAAATTCCTGGCCTATAACGTGCCTATGCCCGAATACAGTTTCCAACCCTCCGGCCTGCCGCAGGTGGAGATGCTCAACTATACGCTGCTCCATACGTCGCGGCCGCGCATCGTAGCGTTCCCGTTGCCGGGCATGCCATTCCAGTCGCCTTACGAAGCCGACCTGTCGCTCCAAGTGACGGACGGGCTGTCGTGGCCGTCCAACCTGCTGAACCCAAATTATTTCCATACGCTTTACGCCAAAGGCAGCATCGGTATCCTACCGGCCGATTTCTTCGCGTTCCGCCCCATCTACGGATTGCTATGCCCGGCCGAAGCCTACGCACGCGACCGCGCCAATAAGGCTTTCTTCATCTGCGAAACGTGGCCCGACAGCGCCGAAGGCCTTACAGGCGGCCCTGAACTGGTGGAACTGCGGACAACGGAATGCGCCTTTTCAGGCGAAGCATGCGTCAAAGTAAGCGGAAAGGCATGGGAAGCCTTGACGGTTCCGCTCAACGTACTCCCCGGAGACAGTCTGTTTGTCAATGTAAAACGCAAAGGGAACGGACGGCTCTGCGTAGAGAATTTTTATTTGTACCGACAGAAGGCCCGCGCGATAGCGTTCCGCATTGAAACAGATCAAGCCGTCCGCCGTCTGCCCGCCGTCAAGACCCTGCAAACTCAGGATGCACCGGCTACGGAAACACCGGCCCCGTCCGCCGATACCGTCGCCACCGAATATTGGGACCATCTGGAGATACGCACGCTGATTCCACCGGGCGTACAGCGCGTTTTGATTCATGTCACGACCGATTCCGCACGGAATACGTCTTACTTCGATGATTTGGAAATCATCCAATGGCGCCGGCCGTTCCAAGGCCAAACCAAGAATTTTCGATAAAGGATGCCGAACCCCGGAAAAAACATTCCGGACTTCAGCGGCCCACTAATCCAGCATCCGGTAGATTTCCGGCTGATCGACGGTCTGGCACATGACGAACAGATGGTCGCCCGCATGAATCTGCGTCTGGCCGTTGGGCACGAGATATTCGCCGTGCCGCGCCATCATCGTGATACGCACACCCTGCGGGAACACAATCTGACAGAGTTGCGAACCGATGAGCTTGCTATCGACCGGCACTTTCACTTCTATGACTTCCGTATTCTGATCCAATTCCTTGCGCGAAAGCAGGTGTTTTGGCATGACGATGGAGACCTTGAGCCACCGCGCCACGGCCGGAATGGACGTCCCCTGAATGAGCATGGACGTACAGGAGATGAAGAATACGATATTGAATATCATGCCGGCTTTTTCCAGCCCCGCGATGAGCGGATAGGTGGCGAACACGATAGGAGCCGCGCCACGCAGACCGACCCATGACACAAACAGTTTATTCTTGAAACCGAGCCTGTTGAACGCCAAAGTAATGAAGACGCTCAACGGACGCGCCACGATTATCATGAAAACCGAAATCAGCAATCCTATGCCGAGCACGGCCCATACCTGCATCGGATGCACAAGCAGTCCCAACGTAAGGAACAACACAACCTGCATGAGCCAGGCGAAGCCGTCGAAAGTTCCGAGTATCAACTCTTTCTGCACTATCTTCTGATTGCCGATATAGACGGCCGCGATATAAATGGCGAGAAAACCGTTGCCGTGCAACACGTCGGCCACCGAATAGGTAAAGAACATGAGCGCGACCATCATGACGGGATAAAGGCCATTATACTGCGTCTTGATACGATTGATGACCCAGACGCTGACCCGCCCCATGAGGTAACCGGCCATAACGCCGATGAGTATCTGCAACAGGAAGGCGGGCAACAGCCGCCAAAGATTGCCGGACGGATTCTGAATGACAGAAATGAACATGATCGTGAGCAGATAAGCCACGGGGTCGTTACTCCCGCTTTCCAACTCCAACATGGGCTTGAGGTTGTGTTTGAGCGACATCCGGCTTGACCGCAGGATGGAGAACACGGCCGCCGCGTCGGTGGACGAGACGATGGAACCCAACAACATGGCTTCGGCAAAGGAAAAATCGTCCAGCACGAGATAGACGAACAAGCCGATGGATGCGGCCGTCAGCACGACGCCGATGGTGGAGAGCGTCACGCCCTCCCAAAGCACCGGCCGTATGCTGCGCCATTTGGTGTCCAAACCGCCGGAAAACAGGATGAAATTGAGCGCGACGACGCCGATGAACTGCGCGGTCTTGGGATTGTCGAACACGATGCCCTGATGATGCCCGAACCACGCGCCCACGCCTTCCGAACCGGCCAGCATACCCACGGCGAGGAACAATATCAAGGCGGGTACGCCGAACTTATAGGCACCTTGACTGACCCATACACTGATAAACAGAAGGATAGAACCTACTAAAAGAATATTTTGCGGCGTAAGGTACATATAACGGGTATTGGGGTTCGGAGATTCGGCCTTCCAACTCCGGTATTTCCGGAACGGCCACCGAAACGGCAACGGAACGCTTGAAACGGTTGCCCGTCACTATTCCGACACGGTTCAGAGAACTCCGGAGCGGCTCGAAACAGCGTCCTTTCGGCGCACTGCCTTATAAAGCCAAATATCGGGTAAAATTACGAAATTTTGAGAAATTAAAAAAATATCGTACTTTTGCACCTCAAAATACGGTGGATGTAGCTCAGCTGGTTAGAGTAGCGGATTGTGGTTCCGTTGGTCGTGGGTTCGAATCCCATCTTCCACCCTTGAAAATGAAAAAGGCTTCCTCGTGTAAGGGAGCCTTTTTGGTTTAATTCAGACAGAAAATTTTTATAATCCTTGCATTTTGATACGCGACATGCTCATCCGGATTTCATCAAGGGTCGGCCGTCTCTGCGGAGCGGCGGTTTCCGTCCGGATGGCGGTTGTCATTTGGGCGGCAAGCGTCTGTAACGCATGGGCGGCCGAAACGCATGGGGCGATGCGACCCCAAGCGGAGAGGCAGACGCCGCCGGCCTTGGAAATCCCCGCACCGCTTGCCGGCAAACAGGAGCGGCTCATCTATCATACTGGCTACACGGTCAGTTACAACGCCGACCGGCGGCTACCGAACTGGGTGGCTTACGAACTGACGCCGGAAGAGACGTCGGGGCCGGCCAAACGCTACAATCGCTTCGTACCCGACCCTGAAGTACCTTATCACGAGACGGCCACGACCGACGACTATAAACATTCGGGTTTCGACCGCGGCCACATGGCACCGGCCGGCGATATGAAATGGAGCGAGACGGCGATGCAGGAATCGTTCTACCTCTCGAATATCTGTCCGCAGCATCCGACGCTGAACCGCGGCATCTGGAAACGGTTGGAAGACCTGGTGCGGCGACAGGCCGCGACGCGGGGCAGCGTTTATGTGGTCTGCGGGCCGCTCGCGGCCGATTCTTTCCCGCGGATCGGCGAAAACGGCGTGACCGTACCGCACGGCTTCTTCAAGGCCCTGCTGCAATACGCGAACGGCCGCTGGGCGGCCGTGGCGTTCACGTTCGACAACGGGGGCTCGGATAAACCTTTGCCGGATCACACGTTAAGCATCGATGAATTGGAAATCCTGACGGGCATCGACTTCTTCCCCGCCCTTCCGGACAGCATCGAGACCGTTGTGGAACGCGAGAAAGACCCGGATTGGTGGGGATTGTGATACTTACAGCGCCAACAACACGAGCACCTGGGCGGCGAGGATACGCAGGAACATCGTAAGCGGATAGACCGTGGCGTAAGAGACGGCGGCGCGGTCGTTGGGGGCGGCGTTATTGACGAACGCCAGCGCAGGCGGATCGGTCGTGGCCCCGGCCATAAGACCGGCCATTTTATAATAATCCCATTTGAAGCATTTGCGGCCGATGAAGCCCACGATGAGCAACGGCAACACCGTGATGAGCACACCGTAGAAAATCCAACGGTAACCGCCGGTTGCCAGCGTCTCCACGAAGTGTTCGCCGGCGTCCAGTCCCACGGCGGCCAAGAACAACGCGATGCCTATTTCGCGCAACATCATGTTGGCACTCGTGGTCGTGAACGTGACCATGTGGTAATACGGGCCGAAACGGCCGATGAGAATGGCCACGACGAGCGGGCCGCCGGCCAAGCCCAATTTGACGGGCATGGGCACGCCGGGAAACATGACGGGTACGGAACCTAAAAGCACGCCCAACAATACGCCGAAAAATATCGGGAACAAATTGGGTACGTCGAGCCGTTTCATCGAATTGCCGAGTATCGTGGCTATTTTCTCCACACTTTCTTTCTTGCCCACGACCGTCACGCGGTCGCCGAGCTGAAGCCGCAGGTCCATCGTGGCCAGAAGATCCAGACCCGCGCGATTGACGCGTGTAATCGTGACATCGTGCAACGACCGCAGATGCAAGTCGCCGATGCGGCTGCCATTGACCTGTTCCTTTGTCACGACGATGCGGCGGGAAACGAGTTCCGAGGTCTCTTTTTCCCAAACAGCGGCATCGATATGCACCACCTGCCCGATATAGGCGGTCAGAGCCTCTACGGCTTCCGGACGCGCCACAATCCGCAACACGTCGCCCTCGTGCAGTTTGAGTTCGCCCAAACCGGCCTCTATCGTACCGTCCGGGTGCATGACGCGCGATATGACGAACGGCCGGTTCACAATCCGCGCCATTTCGGCGATACTCTGGCCGAAAATGCCTTGGTTGGCCACACGCAGGTTGATGCGACGGGTCTCGGACTCGCTCTTGCCGGGCACGAAATTCTCCGCCTCGGCGTTATGGCGGTTGCCGATATATTTGAACACCATGATACTCAAAATAATGCCGACAACGCCCAACGGATAGGCCGCGGCATAGCCGGAGGCGATGGTCTGCCCCGACAGACCGGTGGCATCGCTATAGGTCTGTTGCGCGGCGCCCAAACCCGGTGTATTCGTGACAGCACCCGACATGATGCCGACCATGGTCACGAGATCCGTACCGCTCAATACATGGATGGCATAGGTCGTAAGGCAACCGAGCAACACGATGGCGGCCGCCATGAGGTTCATCGAAAGCCCGCCCTTACGGAGCGAGGAAAAGAAACTGGGACCCACCTGAAGACCGATGGCGTAAACGAACAAAATCAAGCCGAATTCCTTGACGAAATGCCCGACGGCCGGTGTGAGCCGGATACCGAAATGGGAAAAGAAGATACCGGCGAACAATATCCATGTGATGCCCAATGAAATGCCGGCGATTTTGAATTTCCCCAACGAAAGACCGACGGCAATCGTCAGCGCGAGCGCGAAAACGGCATGCGCCACGCTGCTTCCGAATAAAATTTCGTTAAACCAATGTCCCATAATACCTTATCGTGTACGCGTCTCCTAAACGGCAGGCCGAAGAGTCGCCAAAAGAGCCGCGAAGATAAAACAAAACGAACGCAATAACAAACCGCTATAGGATTCCGGCAAGCAGGACACAACCGATGGAAACAACGGGAAACCCGTAGCCATGAACCATCCAACCGCCGCAAAAACAAGACTCCCCGCCGGAAAAATCCGACGGGGAGCCAGTCTGCGGGACATACGGAACATCCGCTTCCGATAAACCAAACAACCACTACATTAAAATCATCTTAACGACCTTGACGCCTTGCGCCGTCGTCACGCGAAGGAGCGCGGCTCCTCTGAAAGCCACCGGAAATGCCATTTCCGTACCGCCGTCGCCGACCCGTTTCGCCAACTTGACACCGTTGAGCGCATAGACTTCCACCGAATGAATGGCCGAAGCGGCCTGAACCCGCACCTGGCCGCAGGCGGCCGAAACCGTCACTTCGACGTTTTCAAGTCCTTCCACAGCGGTACCCGGATCGGTCGTATCAGCCACGGGACCTGTAACCGACAGGTTATCTATGGCAAAATGATAAGAGAACGTGGCGGTATAACGGAAACGGAGATAAAGCGTCTCGGCCGCCCTTATGGCCGCCAACACCTTGTCATCGGCTTCGCCCAACACATATTCCATTTTCCGAATCTGAAAATCATCTTCCTCCACCTCCATCGGATCATAGGGTTCCAATGCCATCAGCACATACCATTCCTCACCGTCCAAAGACCATTCCACGCCCGCCATGTCTTCCCCACTGGTGGCATAACTGTAATTGAACGCCAGTACCATATCCGCCTTTTCGGTCACATCGGTCAAATCGATGGCCGGCAACTCCAGAGCGGCATCGACGGGATAAAATCCGGCTTCGCTACAATCAATCGCCGCATAACCGCTTTCAAATCCTTCACCCGTGATACCCAGACGTTCGCCATCATCGAAATACCAACCGTATTTATCGGGGGTCCATTCCGACAGATTGACGAGACGTATATCTTTCGGACAAAACGTCGTATTGAACTTCTGCTCATAAGGCAAACCGATGCGTTGCCTTTCGCCTACCTGCAATGCCACGGTACCCCGAACGACAGATGCTTCGCCATCCGCATAAACGGCGATAACCGCGTATTGATAATATCCGTCCGCCACGGCTAAATCACGATAAGCCGTTTCTTTCACGCCCTCGGCTATCTTTTCTTCGCCACGGTAAATCGTATAAGTACCCATCGGATGCTCTTCATCGGCCGGAGCCTTCCAGGAAAGTACGACATCCTCGCCATCCATTTCCGCTTCAAGATCAGTTACGCCGAAACGGACGCCTAAAGCCAAAACCGAAGTGACCCGTTCGGATGTACCCCACGGTATATCATACTGGGCCTCCACGCCGATTTCGTATATACCCGCACTGCATCCCGTTACCGTATATCCCATCTCTGTATATTCCCATGTTATCTGATCGCCATCCAAATATACGTTATAGTAATCCGGCTGGAATTTGGTTTCCGGGGCCTCCCAGGCTATTGAAATCGCATATTCGTCCGATGCCTCGTCATATTCCGATGTGACGGTCACATTCCGAGGCGCTTCGAAAAAAGCTTCTGCAATTTCCACTGTAACGGCGGCCGGCTACGACACACCGTCGGGCGTCACGGAAACGACTTCGTAAGTATATTCGCCCATTTCTTCCTTGAAACTCTTATCGGCATACACGTAATCTCTCACGCCCTCTTCCAGGATTTCGCCATTGAGTTTAATCGTATAAGAATGGATGACCGGCATCTTGGCCTGCGGATCCAGACGGCCGGCCACGGCTTCGGCATCAGCCGGACGGCTGGCCGTAATCGCCACATCGTCTATCCAGAACGGGAAATGAAGACCCTCATTCAGCACTTCGGAAGTCGGTTCCCCATTCTCATCCAACTCATACCGGGTATCGGTATAGGCACGGAACGCGACACGCATGTTGTCGGTCGGTTCGTCCGTCAAAGCGATGACAACCGAAGACCATCCCTCTTCTCCTGAAGCGTCGTCACGGGCATCCCAAATCGGTTCGCTCCAAGTCTCGCCGCCGTCCTTGCTCACAACCACAACATAAT
>CAMWSI010000003.1 GCA_947176875.1 uncultured Bacteroidales bacterium | reverse complement strand
ACGTTTTGAGGATATCATAGGGGTTACCTTGAATGACGATAGTCCGGTATATGAAATCACTTTTTGGGTCAGCGACCATTCGAAAGGGTATGTTGATACCAAACCTTTACATGAGTCGCAGCGGAAGTTGGCTAATACGACTGCCGCGGCTTTGCGCGCCGAATATCCATCGCTCCAAGGCGGCCTGTTCTTTCGTATAGATTGCAAGGAGAACTACGAGTTGTTGCGGGAACTGACCGGCTTTGGCAAAGAACTCGTCGTGCTGTCGCCGCGGGTCATACAAGATAAAGTCTTCGACTATGCAAACGCGCTGCGCCAGGCCTATTTTAACCTGCGAATGAAAATTTGAGATGGTCAAGGTGGTCGAAAATTTCGACCACCTCTGTTTTTTCATTCTGATTCAGTGATATAATATAGCTTTCCGGGAATTTATCGGCATTGTTCCTAACTGCTTCATTTACCCGCTTGGTTTCTACCCCATATAGTGTGGCTACGTCGCAGTCGAGTAGGAACGTTTAATTTAAGCCGAGGGCAGAGGACGAACTTGTTCGGACTATGCCGAGGCGGATTAAAGGTCGGATGAAATCCACCTTTTCGCCGCGCAGGTCGATGATGCGGTTTTCTATATCCTCGAAAGTTATAGGGCGATTGTTTTCTAAAGTTTTCATGCTGTTTCAATTTCGGCGTTCTGCGGCAAAGGTAGCGCTTGCCTTGTCCTCATCCTAACGATTTTCCTTAAAAAAGTTCAAAATATAGGCGGGCGCACACCGTGTCTTATAAAAGTCTTATCTTTGCATCGCTTGCGGCGGCAAGCCCTCGCCGGCGGAATGCGCCCCGCGCAACCCGTCCACAACCACAACCGCCACACCATACGACACAGCAGCATCATGAACCCCAAAGCCAAAGGTTATATACTCGGCGCCGTTGCGGCGGCCACTTACGGACTCAATCCCCTGTTCGCGCTGCCGCTCTACGGAGCGGGGCTCGACCCGGATTCGGTTCTGTTTTTCCGTTATCTGTTCTCGCTACCTATTCTGGCGCTGATGATCAAGCTGCGCGGCCGAAATTTCAAGCTGCAACGCAAGGAAATCCTGCCCGTCGCGCTCATGGGCTTCCTGTTCGCCATCTCGTCGCTCACGTTGTTCCAGAGTTACAACCACATGGCGGCCGGCATCGCCTCCACCTTGTTGTTCGTCTATCCCATCATGGTCGCGCTCATCATGGCCGTCTGTTTCAAAGAAAGGCTTACGTGGGCGACCGCGCTCTGCATAGCATTGGCGTTGAGCGGAATAGCGCTTTTGTACAAGGGGGAGGACGGCGATACGCTCAGCCTGACCGGCGTGGCCTTGGTCATGGCTTCATCGCTCTCGTATGCGATTTATATCGTGAGCGTTAACCGTCCGATATTGAAGAATATCGCGACGCTCAAACTCATGTTCTACGGACTGGCGTTCGGCATGCTCGTGTTCCTCGTGCGGCTGGACTTCGGCCGGAGCCTGCAAATCGTGCCGGACGGGCAGTGGTATCTCTGGGGCTGTCTCGTTGCGCTGGCCGTTTTCCCGACCGTCATATCGCTGACTTGTACGACACTTTCCATTCAGTACATCGGCTCGACGCCGGCCGCCATTCTCGGCGCGTTGGAGCCGCTCACGGCTGTGGTTGTCGGCGTGCTCGTTTTCGGCGAACCGCTTACGCTGCGCCTCGTCTGCGGCATCATCTTGATTTTGGTGGCCGTCACGCTCATCGTCTCCGGCGGCGACTTCACCGCCTACCTTTTGCGCTTCCGCAAGATGTTCCCCAAACTGCCGTTCAAGAAGTAGGGGTGGTACGGGTGATCCGACGCCTCGTTTTTGTGACTCGACTTTTGATTCCGTGTGACCCGGCGTTTGTCCCGCCCCGCCTTACCCGCGCATGCCCGCTGTCCTCGCATCCTCTCCGGCCACTATCCACCACTCACCATCCGCCGTCCGTCGTCCCGCCGTCTTCCCGCCGTCTTTCCGTCGCTCCAGCTCCAACTCCAACTCCAACTCCGACTCCGACCCGTCGTCCCATTATCCGCTTATTTAATCGCCATGTATGATGATTTATAGCCAATATTTGCATATTATTCATCATATATGTATATTTGTAGCATGGCAAATGAATGGCAAAGTTTGGATCTTTACGAAAAATCCAACAATGATGTGGTAGTGGAGCTTGGACGGCGTTTCCGGGACTATAGGCTGGCGTTGCGCCTGACGCAGAAAGAAATCGCTCGGCAGAGCGGCGTTTCGGTCATGACGATAGTGCGTTTTGAAAAAGGGGAGGGGGCGACCATCAGGTTGGATAATTTCGTGGCTTTGATGCGTGCCATTCAGAAACTGGAGGGTATAGCCGAATGTATCCAGGATATACCTGCAAGCCTTTACGATACTCCGGTCAAAAAGCCAAATCAAAGAGTAAGGAAGCGTCTCCATGAAAAATAATATTGTCAGCGTGCTCCTATGGGGCAAGGAAATCGGTAAACTGAGATGGGAGGGCGGCTATCGTTCCAACTTTGGAAAAGTGGGGGCAAGGGTGTCATTTAATCCTGAATATCACTCGTTTGGATTTGATGTAGATCCTGTTGGTTTTTACAACCTGTCCAATTATCTGGTAAGGCATGGGCTGTCGGATATCTGTCGCGCCACGGAATATGAGGGCATTCCGCGTTTTCTGAGCGGTTCATTACCGGACGATTGGGGCAATGAAGTGTTTTCTTTTTGGATAGAAAAACATGGAATCCGCAGTCATGATGTAACGCCAGTCGATAAGTTGGCCTTTATCGGACGTCGTGGCATGGGCGCGTTCGAATTTGTGCCGCAGTTGTATAATCCGGATTCAGACGAAGCGGTGGCGTTGGAAGACCTTTACGGTTTGGCCAAGGAAATCGGGGCCGCACGCGAGGGTGTGTCCATCAATATTGCGGATCGACCCGAAATTAACGATTTGATGTCAGTCGGGATGAGTGCGGGCGGTAAGCACCCTAAGGCCATTGTAGCGATTAATTGGAAAACAGGGGAGGTTAAATCGGGTCAATTCCTTTTGCCGGAAGATTTTACGCAGTATATATTGAAATTCAGGGACTCGGAAAAATGGCCTACCGCAGAGATTGAATATGCCTATTATTTGATGGCGAAAGAGGCGCTGATCGATATGGAAAAATGCAGTTTGCTGTCTGTCGGCGGCGTGAACCATTTTCTGACCGAGCGATTTGACCGTAAGGCCGGGTGCAAGGTACATGCAGCTACGTTGCAGTCTTTGTGCGGGCCGGTAACATCCTACGAAGACATTTTCAAAGTGTGCAGACGGCTTCAGTTGTCTTATCCCGATATGGAACAGGTCTTTAGGAGAGCTGTTTTTAATTATCTTTCAGGTGTTTGTGATGACCACGACAAGAATATTTCATTTATCATGAACCAAGAAGGGAAATGGCGTCTTTCTCCCGCCTATGATGAAACGTTTACCGTGAATTTCAAAAATAGGTTCATAGGCGACAGACACGTCATGACCATAGCGGAATGTGACCGGAATATCTCAATGGATCAATTCATGAGATTGGCGGATGAAAATGATGTGAAAAATGCGGGTTCTATAGTCAGAGAGATAGCGGAAGTGGTGAACGCTTTTCCCGATAAGGCTATGGAAGCGAAAATAGAACCTTATTATACCGAACTCATCGCGCAATTCATTAAGACGAAGACCGATGCGCTTTGAGAAAGGGTAAACCACGCTCGTGGTGGCCGTCGGCAACTGCATGGCCGATCTCGTGTGTTACCGCCGGATATTCCTCAAACTGCCGTTCAAGAAGAAGGGATTATTTTAAGGAAAGAACCAAATCGGGTAATACAATAGCATATTCCGGGCCATTCTTGGGAGAATCTTTTGGCTTCCAAGCCATGATGAAACGGATAGAAGCAGATTTGATTTCGTAACCTTTTGAAATCCATTTCAATACGCTATCTTGTCCTTTTTCAGACAATTTTGCTATGGGTTTATTTGTAATGTCATACAATGTAAAGTCTTTGTAATTTAGCGATTCTCCACTTTTTAAAGATAAAATTTCTCGCTTGAATGGCTTTGAAAAATTTAGGAAAATATCTTTGAATGATAGAGGTAGGATGATTTCTTTAGGTATTGTATATGAATTTTGATCATTGTGATGCGCATCGGCCGGTAGATCGAATTCTTTGCGATCCGTGTGGATGAACAGTTTGTTTTTCGCGCGGGTTATACCTACATAATATTGGCGCATCGGGTCGTCTTCCTTCGGTTTGGTTTTGCTGGATAAAAGCATGTATACATTATCAAACTCTTTGCCTTTTGCTTTGTGTATAGTCGAAATCACGATATCAGAGCCAGATATATCGCAAAAATCTTCTATATATGAATCAAATGTGAATTCTTTGAAATCAGCCAGATATTTTGACTTATTAGTTTGTTCGAATAGCTCTACGCAGCGTTTAATATAGGGTAAACATTTACTATTCTTGTAAGTGGAAAATGTTGTCTGTTTGGATTCTTCCCAAATTTCGTCTGGAATAAATGGCGTTTTCAGCCGTTTATCTATGCATTTTAAGAGGTATCTCGTTTCGGCCATATTATACAAACGATTTTTTCCTGCAGATTGTATTAATTTGGCATTTTTGCCATGTTTTTTTAGCATACTTTCCAAAATAGCGGCTTCTTCGTTTGTGTGAGTAAGTATGCATGAAGATTCGTCTTGTTCACGATTTATGATGTCATTTACGATGGGTTGGTACATATAGCCGGATTTATGATGCGTTATTTCGACCAAACCATAGTCTTTCCTTATGGGAATACTTGGCGTAACTTTCATTCTGTGGTGAATGTTTTTCGCAAATTCATTGGCATAATTTACAATATGTTGTGCGCTACGATAATTTTCCGTCATTTCAATGAATTTGCTAGCAGGCTCCTTTGTTAATTGAAACATATATTGGGCATTTGACCCGCGAAAACTATAGATGTTTTGGTCGTCATCGCCTACAGCTATAATGCGCATATCTTCATTTTTATCTATAAGTGCCTTTACGAGCGCATACTCTTCTGAATTCATGTCTTGGGCCTCGTCTATGACTAATACTGTCTTTCTGATTTTATTAAGTTCCACTTCTCCTTGATTAATCATTTTAGTTGCTTGGGCTACGATGTCTTCTGAGTCTTCAAGCGACCCTATGCGGCCAAGGAGATCGAAACAATAAGAATGAAAAGTTTTGATTTCGACAAAGTGTGCGGCATTCCCGATGAGTTCCATCAGTCTCAGTTTGAATTCAATGGCAGCTGCCCTTGAAAAAGTCAGCATTAAAAGTTGTTCATGCTTTACATCCTCAAGCAATAGAAGTGATGCGAGTTTGTGGACAAGAACCCGTGTTTTTCCGCTACCGGGTCCGGCGGCTACAATGATGTAGCGCGAATCTTTGTCCGAGATGATTTCCATTTGGCGTTGGGATAACTGCCCAAATAATTGTTGATATTTCTGGGAAGTTACGTTGCGTTGTATCTCGTTGATTCTTTCATCTTTGAAATATTTTCCAATGAATTTCTTATAATCCATTTGGAAATAGTCTTGTACATATTGCAAGGCTGATTGATAGTCTTTTACCATTAAATTGGCATATTCGCCGACAATGTGTACCTGCTGAATTTTCTGTTTGTAAAATTCGTTAAGCATTCTATAGTCATCCAATTTGTATTTGGATTTATTGTCCTTAATTCGCTGAATGTGCATCGCATTGTAAAGGACTAAAAATCCCCCTTCGAGTTTGATGGCGCCAATTTTCGATAAATATAAAAGGGCTTCTTCGACATCCTCCAGCTGTAAGTTGTCAAGTTGGTTGAAAAGGGAGTTCGACTTTATTTGATTAAGAAGTTCTACGATAGAAAATTGGATACTTTGTTGTGACGTGTCGTCATGTCTGTTCCCTAGTGCTAATGTGTATAGCCATTCCACAGCAAAGCGGCTTATTTCCAACCGTTTTTCGAAACGTTTTCGAATTGTTTCAGAAGCGGCTTGCAACCGGATGTCCATGAAGTGGATGGCATCTTCTTTTTTATGTATGTACCCCTTGATTGAAAGGAAATAAAGTAGAGTTCGGATATCTTTTTCTTTTGATGTGACAATCCCTTCTTTATGGGCCTCATCGTTTAGTTGTTTGTATGATATTTGAGGGGGGCTTTTGGCGATATATTCAAGGATGTATCTTTCAAGTTGGGAAAAGTAGTTGAGAAGTGTGAGTGATTTACGTTCTGCATTTCCACTATCTAACAAGTAGGCAGATATATCCTTGCTGTCAGCCAGAATGCCTTCTTGGCGCATGCGTTCTATGGTGGATATGACTTCGCGTTTGCTTAAACCTAATATGTCTGCCAGATAGTCAATCCGTGATTCTGCTTCAGAGTCCTGTGCTTTAGCGATGTATTTTTGAGAAATTAACGATTTGATAATGCGGACAGCTTTCTCTATTTCTCTATCATCGAACAATATCGATTTATTCATCCGCACTCTAGCTTCATCCACACTTTTTACGGTAATTCCGGTGGCATAGACATGGGGTATATTGTTCCCTCGAACTAAATATCCGCCCTGCTCTAAAGTTGCTAAAGCGGTTCTTACCCGTGTTTCAATATCAGATACCGAATCGTCCCAACCTGCTTGTCTGGCAATTTCCAAAGCCGAGCAGTTGATGGTCATGCGTTGTTTGGTAAAGTACTTTACAGCACTCCAAATTTGCTGTATTTCGCTGATACTTAATTTTGTTTGATTCAATAGGACAAAATGTTTATCTAAATCCTTATCGCTGTAAAGGATGTAGCAACTTGCATTGAGATCAGGATCACGGCCGGCCCGACCAGCTTCTTGGACATAATTTTCTAATGAATCGGATATATCATAATGAATTACGAGGCCAACGTCTTTTTTATCAACGCCCATACCAAAAGCGGATGTCGCTACAATGATGCGTACATTATCATTCATGAAAGCATTCTGATTGGCGATTTTTTCATCTGCTTCCATTTGACCATTGAAAGGCAGTGCCTTATAACCATCTATAGTTAATTTGATTGCCAGTTCTAGGGTTCGTTTAGTGCGTGATACGTAAATAATGGTCGGGCAATGCGAATTGGAAATGAGGCGTCTTAGTTTTGAATATTTATCATCGTCATCTTCGGCGTGTATAACGGCATAGCGTAAATTAGTTCTTGTTGCTGTTGAGGCAAATAACGTTAGATCTAGTCCTAGTGTTTGTTTGAAATAGTCGCAAATGTCTTGGATTACTTTTTGTTTAGCTGTCGCAGTGAAACAAGAAACGGGAATCGGGGCACAGCCTTTTTTCTGTTGATATTCTCTGATGAATTTTCCAATATAGAGATAATCGACTCGGAAGTCTTGCCCCCACGAAGAGAAGCAATGTGCTTCGTCTATCACAAATCTCACGACGTGGCGTGCGCTAAGAATACGTTCGATGGTTTTCGAACGGAGCATCTCCGGTGAAATATACAATAGTGATGCATCACCGTCTAATACTTGTTGTATTGATTGGGCTCTTGTGATGGGGTCTAATAATCCGTTGATGGTTATGGCATCGGTAATACCTCTGCCATTAAGGTTATCTACCTGATCTTTCATTAGTGATTGCAAGGGTGAGATAACCACGGTAAGGCCGTGTACGGCACGACCGGCCATGAGGGCTGGTAATTGGAAGGTCAGCGATTTTCCCCCACCGGTTGGGAAAATCGCTAATAGAGATTCTCCATTAACTGCTGCTTGGGCGGCATTTTCTTGAAGAGCTTCGCCGTTGAAAGTACGAAAATTGGTATATCCGAAAAATGTTTTCAGATTTTGGCGAACATTCAATTGGGTATTGCAATAGGTACAGCCTTCGGAGCAATGTGTATGCCGCAGGCTTTTTACAATATATTCAACGTAGGGATAATGATGAAGGACCCAACCTGGAGTGACGGAACGGTAATCTGTTGTGTCAATCAATGCCAATGCGTAGGATAGCTCAATGGGATGTTGTTGGATGAATATATCTAAATCTGTATTCTGACAGATTTTCGACACATAGAGTTGTCGAATGAGTTCGGTCAGGTTCTCGTTGGAAAAATCTGCCTTTACGAGGTGAAGAAAACCGTCAAATTCTTTTTGGCCTTTTAATAATAAAGTGAATGACGTACGTTTTTGAAGCGGCAATGAGTTCCAAGCAGTGATTTCAGCTTGTAACAGGTCATGGGCTTTTAGGCAATCGTTAACAGGGTTGTTTATCTGTTCGCTGATAAGTTTGTCGTCTTTTATAAGTTTATGATAAGGGCGATTGGGGAATAACAAAGGGGATAGGTAAAGCGTGTCGACTAATTCCCATTGGCATGTTTTGTTTGTGAATAGATGTTTAGCGTCATGTTGAATAATGTTGTGTCCGCAGAGATAGTCTACGTTTTGGAGAAATTCAAATAATGCTTCTTTTGATGTTTCATGGAGTATCGCGCCATCATGCCGGATGGCCCCTATGTCATGAATCTTATGGTCTTTCAGGCCGACTTCGACATCTACAATGGCGTAGCGGAGAGCATGGGGCGATTGTGTCATCGGTTGGTTCTTCGTTATGAAATTTGTTCCTGATAGCATAATCTAATATTTTCAAATATTAAATGTTGGCGAATCTTTATAAATCCATTACAAAGGTAAGTGATAAAACTGAATATGAAACCGCCCGACCGAATACCATCGGCCGGGCGGCTGTTTTTGCGGGGCCTGTCAAGCCCCGTTGCAGGTACCTGCCAAGGCACCATCTTCAAGGTATCAGAGCCAAAGTCTTTTACCTTCTTATCTCCAGTTCGTCCATCAGCCGTTGCGCGCCCGCGAACTTGTCGATGATGAACAGGCAGTAGCGGATGTCGAGCGTGATGTTGCGGCATTGGCTCGGGTCGTAGTGGATGTCGCTCATCGTACCCTCCCAGTTGCGGTCGAAGTTCAGACCGATGAGTTCGCCCTGGCCGTTGAGCACGGGGCTGCCCGAATTGCCGCCCGTCGTGTGGTTCGTGGCGATAAAGGCTACGGGCAGCCGTCCGGCCGAGTCGGCATAGGGGCCGAAGTCCCGGGCGGCATAGAGTTCTTTCAACCGGTCTTCCACCACGTAGTCGTAGATGTCGGGGTTCTCCTTGGCCATGATGCCGTCTATCGTCGTAAAGGGCGCGTAGTGCACGGCGTCGGCCGGCGAAAAGCCCGCGATTTGGCCGTAAGCCACGCGCAGCGTGAAGTTGGCGTCGGGATAGAAGCGGCGTTCCGGCTGCATCTCCATCTGCCCGCGCATGTAGAGCCGTTGCAGCGAGTCGATGCCGGCGTTGAGGCGCGCCATCGCCGGCCGCACAGCGTTGTAGTACTGGCCGTAAATCAGGCGCGCGTACTTGCAGGCCACATCGCGTTCCACGGCCTTGACAAAGTTCTGTCGTTTGGCGTAGGGCGTGTTCAACAGCGCCTCGGCCTTGTCGGCCGATACGAACAGACTCTTGGCGTAGAGGTCGCGCTGCGTGGCCTCGTCCGGTTCTACGGCCATGTCTTCCCGGTTCATCGCCAGCAGGGTTCTGAAAACAGCCTCATCTACGCCGGCGTCGTAATTCTTGTAAAACAGGTCGGCACGCTTTCTCAATGCGTCGGTACCGGCCTGCCAGGCCGAGTCGCTGAAGTCGGCCGCAGCGGCCTCTTCCGCCAAGCGGCCGTAGGCATAGGCAATCGAAAGCAGTTCCGGCGCCATGCCGATTTCCTGCAACATAACGCCCATGACGTTATAAGGTTCGGCGGCTTCGTAGGCCGCTTCCAAAGCCTGCAGTACACCTTGGTAGGCCGCGCCGTCGGGCGTCTCCGTCCAGGCCGTGAATTCCTTTTCAAACGCCTGTTTCCGCTCAACCGTTTTGAGCCGTGCGATGCCTTTGCTTTCGCCAATCCATTTCTTCCAGCCGTTGGCGATGGATGCCGCCTTGGCCGCATACCGGATGCGCGTCAGCGGATCGGCGTCCATGGCCGCCTTGATGACGTCCAGCCGTCGTGTGCGCGCCGCGATGCGCAACGGGTTCTCCACTTCGGCCACCTGATGCACGGCATACGACGACAGGTATTCCTGCGTGCGTCCCGGATAGCCGAACACAAACGTGAAGTCGCCCGGATTCAAGCCGCGCAGGCTGATGGGGAAGAACCGCCGCGGCTCGTAGGGCCGGTTGTCCGCGCTGTAGGGTGCGGGCGCGTTGTTGCTGTCCGCATAGATGCGGAATACCGAAAAGTCACCCGTATGCCGCGGCCACATCCAGTTGTCGGTGTCGCCGCCGAACTTGCCGATATTGGAGGGGGGCGTCCCCACAAGACGCACGTCCTCAAACACCTCGTTCACGAACATATAATACTGGTTGCCGTAGTAGAACGGCACGATGCGCGCCTGGTAATGCGTGCCGGCTTCGGTGGCCTTCTTGAGCGCCTGCGTGCGCTGGCGGATGCTGTCGGCGCGCGTGGCCTCGCTCATGCCGTCGGGCAGGCCGCCCAAAATGGCTTCCGTCACGTCCTCCATACGCACAAGGAACGTTACCTTGAGGCCGGGGCAGGGCAGTTCCTCTGCCAACGAGGCCGCCCAAAAGCCGTTGGTCAGATAGTCGTGTTCCAGCGAAGAATGGTACTGGATCTGCCCGAAGCCGCAGTGGTGGTTTGTGAACAGCAGCCCTTGATCCGAAACCACCTCGCCCGTGCAACCGCCTCCGAAAATCACAACGGCGTCTTTCAGCGAACTGTGGTTAATGCTGTAAATGTCCTCTGCACTCAGTTTCAGTCCTTTGCTCTGCATGTCCGCCTCGTTGCGGTTCAGGAGCATCGGAATCCACATCCCTTCGTCGGCCCGCGCCGGGCTCATTACGCCCGCCATCATCAGGAAGCCTGTCATCAGCAGGCCTAAAATACCAAATCGTTTCATCATATTGTTTTGTCGTTTTTATGCTGTCAATGGGTGACCCTACCATGTCCACGGGTGCCCCTACACTTACGCCGCCGGCTTATCGCCCCATGTCAACGCTGACGCCGCGTTGCTTCCCTGCGGGACTGCGGCTCGTCACCACGGATGTCCCTTCGGGAACGCCGTCGGCTTATCGTCCCATGCGTCGCTTCACCGCTTCACGCCCCGCTTTACACCGCTCCCTCTTCCGGCACCTCGCAACCCTCCGTCCGGCAGACGTCCTCCAGTTTGGCGAGCGACCACGGCTGCTTGTAGTTGAACAGCTGTCCGAACGGCTGCCCCAATTTTTTGACCAGCAGCGTGCTCTCCGGCTGAACGTTGTGCAGGGGCCACATCGTCTCTTCCACCGCCCTCCAGTCGGGTCGCGTCAGTTTGAGGCTGATGAATTGATCCACATTATATATCTTGGTCTCTATGTTCGAGATGTTCTCCGAAAGAATCTGCCGCCGCGCCTTCGTAATCTGCTGTTCCCCGACCTCGTACAGCACGTTGAGGTATTTCTCGTACAGCACGTACTCGTTGAGCATGAACGCCAGGTCGCGGCCGGCGAACCGTTGCCAGAACACCATCGGCTGCGGCGTGGCCAGAAAGCGGCCGAGCATGAACGAACCGGCGTCCAGCCCCGACCGTTTGCGTTCCAGACAAAATGCGTTTGCATGCCTGAAAAACGTGATCTTGCGCTCGGTGGAAAGGAGTTCATAGACGCGGTATTGATCCTGATGCGAGCCCATCGAACTCTCCATCAGCTGGCTCACGTATTGGTCCACGTTGCTGTCGAACCAGTCGTTCACGAACGCGCGGGCCGTTTCCGGATGTTCGCTCATGTCGGTGCGGATAAGCCTTACCAAGTTGTTCAAGTCCACGATGTCGGGAACCTCTATCGACGTCACGATGTCGGTGTATTTTTCATAGGCCTCTTTCATGCGGATGAAAACGGCCTCTTCTTTCGGCGTCATGTCGAGTTGGACACCGTTGAGGTAATCGAGGAACCGTGCCGGTTTGAATTGGGCGCGCCCCTTGTAAATCGTGGCGTTCTTGCTGGAGAGTGTGATGTCGTCGCCTTCGCTGATGCGCAAGTCGGACGCATTCACGAGAGATTTGTCCTCCAGCCGGACGCCGTATTTCTGCAAGTTGAGAAAGGCTGGAATACCGTAGCCGCGACAGGCCGTCACAACGTGGATGGCGGCGGGCGTCATGCTCGCGATGGCATCCATTTCGCTGAGTACGATTGTGTCTTCCGGCAGGAAACGCTCCTTGCAGAGGCAGATTTTCTCGCCCTGCCGTTTCAGTTCCAGAGCTACGGCCGTATTGAAGCAGAGTTTGGCCGAAACCGCCGAACGCGGCAGCACGTTCACGCCGCGTGCGAAATAGACGAGCGTTCGGAGCGACCCGTCGTCAATGCGTTCCGAAAAAATCTGGCGGCGGTGATACGGCCGGACGAGTTCGCCCACGCGCCGTTTGCCGATCATGCCGGCTTCGTACAAGGCCACCGACGAGAGTAGGGCCGCGCGGCCGGTCAGTTCGCTTTCGTTGATTTGCAGTACGGCGAATAAGTCGGCCTTGCCTTGCCGGCTCTCCGTACCGAATTCGATGGTGACGGGCGAACCGAGCCTTTTCTCCAGTTTGGGCAGCAAAGGATCGAAATGATAGACGGCCGGAAACGTCTCCTTGATTTGCGCGCGGTCGAAGTATTCGCAGTCTTGGGGCGGGAGGTTGCCGGTCATGATTTCCTCTCCGAAAATGTCGGGATAACTCTCTATCTGCACGCCTAAGCCCGTGCGGGAATGGCGGCTGTAAAGCACGCCCGGATACGAAGACTCGCTGCCGATGGTCCAGACCATCTTTTGCAGGATTAACGACGGATAAGCCGTCCGGCCCTGCATGAACGTCATGAGCAGGTCCTGATTGTTCTGATAGAAAGCGCGTATATAACGCTGATAGGCGTATAGTTGTTCGAAAGCGTCGTCTAAGTACAGTTTTCCCTGCGGATGCTTTTCGATGAGCCGTTCCGTCTCGGCTATCCATTTCTGACGGCGTTCCAGCGCGGCCTGACGTTCCTGTCGGTCGGACGGGCGGTCGAGACGTGCGATTTCTTCGGCCTGTGCTTCGGCTTCGTAAGGTGTCGGCTCGTTGAACAGCATTTTGTAGAGGCCCATGAGGTTGTTCCAGTAGATGCGCGTCGCCATTTGGGCGCCGTGGTCGCGCAGCAACCCCTTGTAGGCCGTGCGGTTCGTGCCCACATTGAGCAGCGTGGGCATGAGGCCGGGGATGTATTGCGGCATCGTGCTGCGGAGAGCCATAATCAGCGGGGCGGCTGAAGCGCCGAGCCGGCATCCCGTCATGATTTCGAGGTTGCGGACGGCCTGCCGCAAATAGGTGCGTTGCCGTTCCTCCTCTTCGGCCTGTTGCGCCGGCGCCGCGTTGGCATAACGGGCGGCCTGTTCGAATACCTTCGACGAAAGTAGGCTGAAATCGGGAACCGCGTATCCTGTGCGCGTGAGGTCGGTCAGCATGACGCCTTTGTGGCTGATCTCATAAACGTTGTGCGTCTTGGGCGATAAGGCGGATGTGACGAAGTCCGTATCTATGAGCGGGTGATCCGACACATAGGTCCGGCAGAGTTCGTAAAAATCCCGGCGGATGCGTTGCAGGCGGGTCTTGGCTTCGGCGTCGTCCTGCGCCTCCAGAATAAGCAGTTTGAGGAACGTCTCGGCCTCCGCGCCGCGGTGACGGAGCATATAATAGACATCGTACCAGCGCGGCGCGATTTCGGCGGCTTCGGCCGTATCTTTCGGCCAGCGGTAGATGATAGTGCCGGGCTTGTTGCCTTCCGGCTCGCGGTCTTTCTCGAACTCTCGGGCGCCTTTCTCGACAAAGAGTTTGAGCATAAAGTAATTAGGGTAACTGCCCCGTATCTTATAGGCGATTTTGTTGTTCATGCCGGTGTGCCGGTTGAAGGTTGATGGAGAGATTCCGTACAAGCCGTCCGTCCGCCGTGTCGGTCGGCTTTATTGTATAGACGCGCCGTGGCGATGAGTTCCGCATCCACGCCCAAGCAGGCCGCCACGTCCAAAGCCTGCATCTCGGCGGGCGAGTCGGCGCGGACCTCCTCCACGCCGTAGTCCATGAAGTTCTGCAGTTGCGCGAGGAAATCGGCCGTGCGGTCCTCCTCCGCGCCCGGGATGATCGTCGCGCGGTCGCGGCAGGCTTCTGTCCAGCGTGCCGTATCGAGACCTTTGACCCGCAGGCGTCGCGTCGCGTTATCTACCGTTTCGTAGTGGGTGCTGACCAAGGCCGCCGCACCGAAACCCGCCGGATCGGCCGTCAACTCCGTCCGTATGTGCCGCCAAAGGTCGAAAAACGCGCAGACAATCGCGCTGCCCTCGGTCGGATTGGTTGTGCGTGCCAGTTCGTCGGACAGAAACAGAATGCGCCGTTTCGCCCGCAATTTCTGCAATACTTCGTGCAATGCCAGGATTTCCGCCCCGAACGACGACAGGCCGCGGCTTTCGTTCTGTTCGTCGCCTACGATGCGGCACACTTCGTCGAAGAGCGTCAGACCCGCCGTCGCGGCCGGCACGAAAAAGCCGAATTGCGCGAGCGTCTGTGCCAGCGCGAGTGCTTTGAGCAGGATGGTCTTGCCGCTCATGTTCGCGCCCGTCAGCAGGCAGGCGTCGTTGTCAAGCGCGATGTCCACGGGCTGGTAAGGCCGTCCTTGTGCACGGCATTGTCGGAGGAGCGGCGGATAAAACAGGCCGGTATAGGCGAGGACGGGGCGGGGTGAGGTCGTGGATGCTAAGTCGTCCAACGCCGGGGTTTCCGGGGCATTCGACGTCGGTTTCTCGTCTCCCGCCGCATCCGTCAGGATTTCCGGACAGCGGCAGCCTTGCGCCTGTGCCCATTCCGTTTTGGCGATAAGGAAGTCCCAGGCCACGAGGCATGCCAAAGCGGCCTCCAGTTCAGGCAGGAATTCGCGTAGCCGACCGCTGAGCATAGTCCGGACCGCTGATTCCGTTTCCGCCAACCGTTCTTCAATTTCAAGCCGGTCGGTCTCACCGTCCATTTTTTCGTTTCGGTTTGAACCGACGCCCGCGCTCCTGCCATCGTCACAGCCGTCGCCCGCGCTTCCCGCGAGGCCCGCCCCTTGGAGATTTCCGCCGCCATCTTCCGCCGCCACCAATGCTTTCAGTTTTCTGCGTAGCAAGGGCAGTTGCGGGTCGTAGGCATCATAGATGTAGAAAGAGGGCAGACGTTCTTGCAGCGGGTCGAGCAGGTCGAGGGCCGCTTCCAGATTCGGAATCGGGTCGATGTCGATGCCGCTTTCGCGGGCGAAGCGCGCGCTTTCCTCCATCGGCAACAGCCAGTTCTTGAGTTCGAACAGCTGTATGTCGTCCAACGCGCCGCGTTCCTCCCGCAACTGACGGAAGGTCGGCTGCAAGTCGGGCGTCTGCTCCAAGTGCCGTTTGAAATGCGCCAAAGCGCGCGCGTCGGCGCGTTCGCAGAACGCGCCGAATGTCCGCTGCCGCGCAAGCTCCGCTTGCAACGGGCCGGCATCCGCCGGCCCGTACCACGGCAGCGTCCATATCGCCCGCCTCGCTACGGCCGACCGCAACGGCAATTCGTCCATCAGCGCCGCGAAACCGAAGATCCGTTTCCGCGCCGTCTCCATCGTCGTCGGTTCCATCTATCTACTTTTTCCCCTTCTATTACACTTATGTGGTTCCGGTGCGCCCCGCCGAACTCTTTTCGCTTCCCCCGCTGTCCGCATTGAGTTTTCGTTGGAATCCAGCGGGCGCAACCCGTCTTGTTTCCCTGTTTTACTCCTCCGTTGGTATGTCAGCGCACATCATCACAGGCTCTCTCAATGATAGATGGGAATCAGGACTTCTATGCAGCCTCCTTTGGGGAGCGAAGCGTACGTGGGAGGCGAAACAGAACGTCTGGATTCCTTTGGAATCACCAGCCAAGCGTGCGTGTAAGGTGAACAGCGAAGCGAACGAAACCTCGAACCCGAAGCCGACTCGGTCGCGGTTCATACGAAAAAAGCGGTCCGCACCGGAACCGCTTTTTCCCTAAATTCCGACCGGAGGCCGTAGGCTTATTCTTCCGCCTTCTTGGTGTCAACCACGTTACGCGTTGTCTTGACCATGACGACCGTCGTCGAAGGCGCTTCGAGCAATTCGTATTGGTCGGAAGCGAGGTCGCGCACCTTGATTTCGTCCAAGATATCCAATTTGGAAATATCCACGCGGATTTCTTCCGGCATCTGTTTCGGCAGCGTGCGGACACGGAGCTTGCGCATGCCTTTGTACAGTTTACCGCCTTTGAGTACGCCGGGCGCACTGCCTTCGATGCGGAGCGGCACCGCCATCGTGATGGGACGGTGGTCGGAAAGAATGAAGAAATCTACATGCAACAGGTTGCCGCTTACCTTGTGGAACTGGGCTTCCTGTACGATGGTCAGCAATTTGTTGCCGTTCAATTCGAGTTCCACGAAGCAGATTTCCGGCGTCGTGAACAACGGATTCAGCACTTTTTCATCGGCATAAAAATTCTGCGGCTCGCCTACGCCGTAAACCACGCAGGGGATCATGCCCTTTTCGCGCAGAATTCTTGCATCTTTTTTCCCTACGTGCTCACGGAGAGCACCGCTAACAGATACAGTTTTCATAAAATATAAATTATTATAAGGTTTTATCTCAATACGTTTTGGAAGTCGGTCTCATAGGCCCATTTCGCAAATTCGATGTCCTTGCGGGCCTGCGCCTTCAAGGCCGCGTTTTCGGCCACGGCTTTCGTCAGCGCGTCGATGGCTTCGGCCTTGTTGTCCTGACGGGCGGCGCAGACCGCGAGCAGGTAGTGGCTTTCGGCCGTCTTCGTCTCCATGCAGTTCAGCGTCGCTTTGGCTTGGTCGATATCGCCGTTCAGCAACTGCGCCAACGCCAGGTTATACCGGCAGGCGTTCGCCGACAACTGGGCCACGGCCACGTTGTAGCGGCCTTCCTTAATCGCGACGATACCCAGATTTTCTTGGGCTTCGGAGCAGGACGCGCTTTCGAACAGCGATTTCGCGTTCGAAAAATCGCCTTTGGCTAGGGCCACGGCGCCCATGTTGTTCAGGATATGGGCATAGTTGGGCTTCATGCCGTTGGCGGTCTCGAGCATCGACTGGGCTTCGTCCAGATGGCCTTCTTTGAGCAACAGGGCGGAAGCGTTCACGTAAGCGCGGAAATCGTCCGGATAGATGCGGATGGCCGAGCGGTAGATCGTCAGTTGCTGAGCCGCGTCTTCGTTCAGCGTCGCGCCGTAGAGCAGTTCGTTCAGTTTCAAGGAATCGGGCGCGGTCAGCGCGTATTCGGCAATCTGTTCGTCCGGACGTTTGGGTTCGAGGAAATCCACGTGGATTTCGCTCCGGCGCAGGGACGGCAGGATTTCATCTTCGATTTCCTTATAGATGACGGTCATGTTGCGGATTTCCTGTTCGCGCGTCGCTTTGTCGGTGTGCGAGGAAATCACGTTGATGATCGTGTTTTTGTCGGCGATGCGGGAAGCGCGCAGGTCGGCGATGAAGCCGTCCCAGTCTTCGCCCATCGACTTGGTCTGGATGTCCAGATCCTGTTTCAGGCTGTTCGCTTTTACCTTCAGCGCACGGGCACGCTGGTTCAGCATCTTGTTATAAGCATCCTTGAAGTATTTTTCGCCCGTTTTCACACGGTTGTCGGACAGGTTCTGGTTGCGGCTCTCTTCGCCTTCGGGAGAAGCCCAGGCGTTGATCTGCACCTGTTTAATCTGCATGCCCGTCAGGAGCAGCGAATCCAATGCCTTGATGCCGGCCTTGGTTTCGGCTTTCTTGTTGAGCGGCAGGTTCCAGTTCAGGTTCGCCATATCGACGAGGAAGAAAATCGTTGCGTCGTGCGGAATCACGGTCTCTTTCTCAT
>CAMWSI010000002.1 GCA_947176875.1 uncultured Bacteroidales bacterium | reverse complement strand
ACCTGCGGTTCTCCCGCCTGAACGGCAACCACCTGGGTGGCACCCACATACCCGTTGTCCCAGGTATAGACGGGTTGAACCGTGTCGTTCCGACTGCCGGTCATGGCCCACAGTTCGACGGGTTCGCCGGCGCAGACCACGGTGTCGGAGCTGACCGCAACCGTGGAGTTACGTTTGTAAATGGCCGTCACCGTATCCGTCACGGCCGTCTGTTCGGCCGGCAGTACGCAACCCTCGGTCGAAGTGACGACACACCAGAAACGGTCGCCCGTCGCGATACCGCTCACCGCCACGGTATCGGCCGTACCGACGAGACGGATGCCGCCGTCTTCGTGTTTCTCGTGATACCACGCGTAGGTCGAGTTACCGCTCAGGTAGCCGGTACTGTCTATCAGACGGATGCTGAAATCGTCGTTGCCGCAGAGACGGTCGGTGCTCAGAACCGCCGCCAGCTTCGGATGGCGGTAACGGATCGCGGCCAATGTCACGGCCTCCGTCGTATCGGCGCAATAACTGTCCGGACTGTAAGCGATGCGGCGTACATATATCGTATCCGACAACGCGGCGATATGGAGCGTCGTGCCGCTGACGGTAGCCGCAGGCGCGGCGCTGTCGGCCGTCACCGAACCGTCTGTGGCGAGTTCGGACCACGGACCGTCGGCCGAACGGCTGTACAGATAAGCGTAGGCCAGTCTGTCAAAGTAGCCGGTGGCGGTGCTGCCCGCCACGCGAACCGGTTCATTCTCGCAAACGGCGGTATCGCCCGTAATCGTATTGTTTCTCACACGGTTCACATAAACCGTGAGCGTATCGGAATAGCCCTTGATGGCCTGACCGTTGCAACCCGAAATGGCATCGATGACGACGTGAACCCTCAGACTATCGACACCGCGCGTGTAATCGGACGGAATCGACACAAGCGTGTCGGCACCCGCCGTCGTCAGGAATTCCCGACCGTCGATGAACCACTTGTACTGCGGATTCTCGTTGAAGCCTATGCGGAACCGGCCGCCCACCGGCACGACCGCCTGTTCGCAAACCGTATCGGGCAGACGCAGGAACGCGTCTATATAGTCGCTCTTGCGCACCGGTATCTTGTTCGAGATGACGGAATCCGGACCCGGGCAATGACATGCCTTATAGTCAGGTCTTACCACCAGATAAACCGAATCGCCGTTCACTACGTCCCTCGTGCTGATGGAGTCGAACACCGCGCTATCGACGGGACGGTCGTTCACATACCACTGGAAGGTCGGGTAAACCCCCGTATCGACCGCCGAAACGAGCTTGGCCGTGAACGGTTCGGTACCGCAGAACTGCTGAGCCAACGCGATTTCGACAACCGGCTCACGGTATCTTTCAACCTCCACATAGATGGTATCGGAACTGAACGACTTGCAGTAGCCGGATTCAACGCAACGGATGAACCAGGTCTTTTCCGTCAGCGGCGCGCTGTAGAACAACGAGTCTTCTATGGCGGCCCTGGATTTCATCGCGGCAGACGCGGCCGTGGCGGCCGGGCCGAAATCGGAAGTGGCCGTACGGCTGTAATACGTGTACCGGTATTCGCCGTCGCCGCCCGTAGGCTGACTGCCGTAGAGGCCGACGGCCTCGCCCATGCAGACGACGGTGTCGCGCGAACCGAGATCCTGACCGGCAATACCGATGCGGTTGTTGCCGATGGCCGGCTGATGGTTCACACAAGCCGTGTCACCGTAGAAGATACGGCCATCCAACGCACTGATACCGATTACGGTATAGTAACCGCCCTCCGTTACCGACGCCGGCAACTGATTGGTGGAACCCGCCACTTTCTGCGCCAGACCGGCGTTGGCCGTATCGAACGTGCCATCCGGGCTGTACAGCAGGTACCATTCGGCCAGACCGGTCGTATCCACGAGCAGGAGGTCGGCCGGCGTACCGGCGCAGACCGTATCGGCCGGCGGCGTCAGGTGCAGTTTGTCGCGGACGGCGATGCGGATCGTATTGGACGTGTCGGCGCAAGCCCCCGAGCCATAGTAAACGGCGCGGCGGTAGTAACGCGTCACATCCGACGGCGCAGGCGCATGGAACTTATTCGTATCCACGACTACACCGGCAACCGCCGTCGCGGTCGGATCTTCCGTGTATTCAATCCAATGGTAACAGTAATCCGGCCGTTCGCCTTCGGCAATCGTACCGTAGAGCGTATCGGGCGTCTCGCCCGCCAATATGAACTGCTCGGACGCAATCACATGTCCGTCGAGTCTGCCGAACGTCATGAGCATCAGCGTATCGGAAGCGTAAGCCTTCCGTTCCTCGGCCACACAGAGCGCCGTATAGTCGTAAACCGCCGTCACCATAACGGTGTCGAAGTTCAGAGAAACGGCAATCGTATCGGGTACGCGCTTGATGCTCGGCGTATAAGTCTGCGTATAGGCGTCGGCCGGCGACAATACCCCGCCGACAAACGGCGTCATCGTAAACGTAACCGTACCGTTGAAGTTGAAGCCTGCGTCAATGTCCGGCAGGAAGTAAATGTCGGTCGCCTCGTTCAGACACGGACGGAATTCGGAGGCTTCTATGGTATATACGACGCCTGTCGTATCCTGACCCACAACGTTGATCAAGGTCTCTACCGGCAGACTCTTGCAGTTCGTCACTTCCTGACGGGCATAGAACTTATGCAAGCCTATACCCAGACCCATGGCCTGAATGTCGAGGCTGTCGCCTTCGCCGAGCAGGGTCACGCAACTGTCTTCCGCATACCAGCGGACCACCGCGCCCGTCATCGTGGCTTTGGCCGTCAAGGCGTTCATGGTATCGCCCAAACAGTAGTCGGCATCGGGCGCAGGCGTCAGGCGCGGCAGACTGTCGTGCGCGATATGGATGTGCAGCAATACATCGCCATGACGGACGCACTGACCGCCCGTATAACGCACCGCCGTATAATAGTCGCCGGAATCCACCGGTGCGAAGAACGGACTGCTCTGGAACGTCTTACCGCTGTCGATACTGAACTCGAACAGGCTGCGGTCTTCGTCCATGACGATTTCGATAGCCGCCGTATCGGGCGAGCATTCGATCAAACCGTAGGCGTATTCTTTATTGACGCCGAATGCCGGCGGATAAGGCAGATAGCCGACCGTCAGCGTATCGGTGGCGGCGGTGTAATTGTACAGACATTCATGCGGGTCGGCCTCCGCGACGGCGAAATAGCGGTCGCCGTCCTGCGCGTCGTAAGCCGTATAGGTCGCGGCACCGTAACCCAGATTGATGATGCGGCTGTCACGGACGCGATACCAATGGTAACGTCCGTTGAGCGTCCAAGCCACGCTGTCGGCATAGGTCTTGACGCTGAAACTCATCGGCGCGCCGGGACAGAAGTCGCCCGGTGTGGTCAGTTCGATGTCGGCCGTCAGCGTCTGCTTCATCGACGGACGGATATCCAGCGACTTGGTCAGGACACGAACCGGACACTTGTGCGAATGGGCGCTGATATCGGTCACCGTCACGCTCAAGCGCGTGGCGCCGGCATCGGGACGTATCGTAACGACCGGCGTGTTCACCGTATCTACAATTCCGTTGATGACCGGATCGGCCGTCCAGTTGATGGTATAATCCACGGGGGTCAGACCGCCGGTCACGACGGCCCTGTAGGTGATGAGGCTGTCGGCGCAGATGGCGGCCGGTCCGATGAGTTCGAGCGATTCGAGACAGCTGTCCATAACGCGGACATAGACGTCGGCCGTCGTATCGCAACCGTATGCGTTGGAAGCCGTCAGCGTGAACACGCGGCTGCCCTTCATCGGACGGGTATAGGTCGTACCCTCGTCGGCTTTATAGAGGTATGCGGCCGGCGCCCAGCTGTACGTGTACGGTTGCGGGCCGTCCACGGAAGCATAGAGGAGGGCGGAATCGTTCTTGAACACCGCCGTGTCGCCGCAAACGGTCAGGGCCGGTACGGTATGGATGCTCAGCGTCACGCTGTCGCCGGCCTGAAGTTGCGAGACGCAACGGTTCGTGGCATGGGTCAGTACGACATTCAACCTGTCGCCGTCGTGGAGCGTATTGAGACGGACGGAAGCCGACTGAGCCACACGGTGGCCGTTCAGATACCAGGCCAACGAATAGGGTTCGTTTGCAGACAGACCTTTGACGTCGGCGTTGAATGTCATTTCGTCGCCGAGACAGCCTTCGCCGTTACCCTGAATGGCCACGCTCAAAGCCGGAACCGGCGTGACATGCAGGTTGCAGGCACCGGAATAGACGTCGCTGCAATAATCGCGGCCGCTGACGATACGGCAACGGAACGTCATGCCCGCATACTGATCCATATCGTCCGTCACGTTCGGGATGGACAAGGTTTGACCGAGGTTCACGAAACGTGTATCGGAAGCCGCTATGTCGGTATAAGTCGCGCCGAAATCGGTCGAAATCTGCCATACATAATTGTAACCGGAATTACTGTAGTCCGTGACATAGACCGTCAGCGCGCTGCTGTCGCCGGCGCAGGCGTCCACATCGGCCGTCCGTGCCGTCACGCTCGGGCACGTGCGCACTTCAACATAGATGCTCTCATCGTTGGAGTAGCAGCCGAGGTCGTTGAGGGCGCGGAAGTTATAGCGATGACTGCTGCGCGGCTTGGCAATGGTGGACAACGCGGCCGGGGTCTTCAGGTCATAAGACGGCAACCATTCGAACGTATAGGGACGCGTGGACGTCACTTCGGCCGAGATGAGCACTTCTTCGCCGTAATCCACAATCGTATCGTTCTGCGGGATGCGTACGGTCGGCGCTTCGAAGACGGCCACAGTCATAGGTTCGCTGTCGATGCTGTCTCTGTCGGGACACAGGACGTCAGCCGACGGTTTGACACGTACATAGACCTGATCGCCGTTGCGGAGGCTGTCGGTGGTATAGGTCGCCTCACGGGAAACCTCCTTGCCGTTCAGGAACCAGACAACCGACGGATTTTCGCCGCCGTTGGCCGCCGCCACATTGATACGGACGGTTTCGTACTGGCAAATGGTGTCGCGCGGGAATATATCCATGTTCACGCCCAACGGCTGAATCGGGTTGCGTTCGGTCTTGAGAATCGGCGTATGGGCCGGGTTATCGCGATGGTTGAGGACGCAGTTCAGGTTCGTGATATAGGCTTCGGCCCTGAACAATTCCCCGCGCACCACATTCTCGAAACCTTGGACGGAATCGGTCGTTTCGGCCATGAGGAATCCGTTGCGGTACCAGCGGTAAGCCAGTTGCGCGCCGGCCGGTGCGGAAACCGTGCTGACCGTGAAATAGGTACTGTCGCCCACACAACCGTGCGTCCGTTCGCTCAACGCGAGTTCGAGACGTTCGTAGTCCTCTATCATGTCGAGTACGACCGTATCGGACACTTCCGGACAAATCGGACACTTGAACGAGGACGCCACACGCAGCACCACCGTATCGAAACTGTGCAATTGAACCGTAGGCGGCAGGATGGAATCGTTGCTTCTCAACTTGCCGTTCACGAACCAGCTGTATTGCGGCGCATCGCCGCCGTTGATAACGGTGGCCGTCAGGTTATAAGGCTGTTCTATTACCAACAATTCGACAGGACCCAACACATTCTGTGCGTAATAGGTCGCGACATCGGCATAGAGCGCTCCCGTACCGTGTTCCGCCACGCGGCGGACGAGTTTGCCGGAACGGTAGTAGGAGATATAGCCGTCGTTGCGTTCCACCGTCAACTGGTCGCCCACGTCGTAAGTGCCGGCGTCGGCCACGTAGGCACCGCGTTCATAGATGTAGAGACGGTAGGGTCTGCCGCCGTAATTCGTCACATAGAACGCGTAATCGATATATAACGTGTTGTTCGGACGATCCTGATAACTCAAGCCTATCATGCTGCCGGCCTCGTTGCCGGTCACGGTGTAACGCAGTTCGCCGCGGGCCGGGATGCTGTCGCCGCCGAATGCGTCGGGCGACCAGGCGTTGGCGGTGTTGCCGTTGGTCAGGCCGTCGGCCGTGGCCGTAAAGCCGCCGCCTATGCGCTTCCAGTTTACATTGGCGGCCACCGGATCGGCGCAAGCCGCCGTATCTATGAAGCCGTCTATCGTTACCTTAAGTGTATCGTAGGCTATCGGAGACAGGTTCAGACTGTCGGTGTTGCGGCAGCCGAAGCGGTCGGTCACGGTCACATACACGGTGCATGCGCTGTCGGCCCACATCCACTGACCCGCGGTGTCTTGCAGCTGGCTCGCCGACCGCGCCGGCACTACGCTGTACGCGTAGTGAGCGCCTTGCAGGCGCGCTGCCGCCACGCCGTCCGGCTTGACGCTCAAGAAGATGGAATCGCCGGCGCAAGGCATCGTGTCGGTCACCGACATCGAAATACCCAGATACGGCTGTACTTTCACGGTGGGATGCAGTTCTATGCCGCAGCCGCTTTGCGTATGGAACAGGTGCAACGTATAGGCGAGGTCGCCCGTCGGGGCCATGACGGCCGGCGCAAGGCTGTGCGGATCGGACAAGTAATCGGCCGGCTCCCATACCACGCTGTCGTAAAGCTTATAGGTCTCGCTCAGGTCGTAAACCGCCGTATCGCCGTAGCACATTTCAAGCGCATCGGGTTCGGCGTTGTTCAGACCGTAAACATAGATGCTGTCCGTTACCCGGCAGCCGTAACTGTCGGTACAACTCAGGTATATCCAGCGCGAAGCCGAGGCGTCGGGGGCACGGACGGCCACCGTATCGCAGAGTGCGCTGCGGCACGTCAGATTCGTGGTGGGCGTCCATACGTAGTCGCGCATGCCGCTTACCGAAATCACATTTTCGCCGCGGCTGCAAACGCCTATCGTATCCGTGTCGGGATGCCAGTCGAGTTCCGTCGCGCGGTCGTGTACATATACCGTCAAAGAGTCGGCGCCCACGGCGGGATGCGCGCACAGGAGACCCGAAGTCGCATAGACGTATATCTTATCATCCGTCTTCAAACCGCTTATACGTTGCTGAGCCGCGGCGGAAACCGAATCGCCGTTGCGCATCCAGCGGTAGGTCACGCCCGGATCCTTGCCGGCCAACGTATAGACGGACTTGAACGTCACAACCGTATCGGCAGCGCAAAGATGGAGCGTATCGTTCTCTATCTTGTAGCCGCCGTCCACCGTCATATCCACGCCGGCGGAATCTATCGGGAACACCGTCACGGTCACAACGCCGGTATTGAGTTGAGCCACATCGGGACAGAGACCCGTACCCGGCGTGACGAGGCAACGGACCGCATGGCGGCCGTCGGCATCGGCGGCATATACGAGCGTATCGGTCGAAGCGGTCTGCTTGACATCGTCCACAAACCATTCGAACTTCGGATTCTCGCCCCAGTTCTCGCCTCTGACCACATAAAGGGCTGTGTCGAACTTACACAGCGTATCGCCTGAAATCGCCTGTTCCGTCTCATCGACGATATAGGCCGTCACATGGTGGCTTTCAACGCGCACCTGCAACGTGTCGTGACGCATACAGCCGTAAGGCGTCTTGACCTGTACGTAATACGTGAAGTCGCCCGTATCGGCCGAGGCGAAACGCATCGAGGAGCCGTTGGCCGTCAGACGCGTCAGGCGCAAAGACGGCGTCCAGGTGTAAGTCCACGTGGAGTCGTAAGCCGACGTATCGCTGTATATCACTTCGCGGTTGCGGCATACCGACGTATCCTTGGGTTCGAAATACGGGGTCGGGTACGGATACACGGCTATCGCAATCGTATCCGTCATGAAACAGCCCGTGGGCGCGGTCTCCGTCACGACATAAGTATGCGTGCTGTCGGGCGCGATGCGCACCGTCGCGCCGCTGTACGTCAGCGTACTGTCTTCGAGCGTATGCCATTCGTAAATGTGGGTCGTGTCTTCCTGCTTGCCGCCGTAAAGCGCCGTCAGCGTGATGCTGTCGCCGTAGCAGATATGATAGTCGGGACCGGCCGCCGGCGTCGGCAACGGCAACACTTCCACCTTGATACGTTTGGTCGTGGCACAACCCGTTTCGTTCCAGCCCGTTACCTTGTACCAGGTCGTTATCTTGGGCGCGACCCAAGGCATCGAATCCCATTCGGCACGCAATACCTCGCGGATACTCATGAGGCTGTCGATGACGGAATCCCGTACCGTAAGCGTACCCGTATAGAAGTAGTTCCAAATCGAGTCGTTCACGACATTCGCGGTATCGTAGGTCGTGCCGGCCGCCAGATCGGAAACGGCCATCCACGTCGAATCGTAATGCCAATCGGCCGTATCGTATTCGTAACGCCAGTAGTAACTGTAAGTCGTGTCATCGCCCGGCGCGTACAGCGGATTCCAGCTGTAACGTTCGGCGCCGTAAGCCGCGATGCGGATGCTGTCGCCATAGCAGACCGACGTGTCGGGCATGATGCTCAGGAAGTCTATCGCTTGCTGTTCCGGAATTACAATCGTCTGGCTTACTGCCTCTTTCTGCCACAGACAGCGGTAGTTCGACTGCATGCGGAGCTGGATTTCGTCGCCGGGTACGAACAAGTGGTAAGGCGAACGGAATATCGTATCGTTCAAACCGCGGTTGTTGTCTAACTGACCGTTGATGTACCAGTTGTAAACCGGCGCGTCACCCTGCCAATGCGGTTCCGCCGAGAAATAGACATCCGACGAACGGTAGTTCATGCGCACGTCATGCCAGGTCGGATAAGATTCCCAGCAATAGTAGAGCGACATGTCGCCTTGGTAAGGATAGGCCGTGGCTCTCTTGTCGGACACGTGGTAAACGCGGTCGTTATGCAGATAATAGACCACGCTGTCGGTAATCTCGACGCCCAGACGGTCGCCGGCCTTGTAGGTGCCGAAGCGGCCTTTGTAAACGCCCTCTTCATACACTTCGAGGTAGCCGTGGCAGGCGTAGGCGGCGAATTCTATGTAATGGTAGTCGGCATATTCCGGATGCTTGCTCTTGGAGGTCAAGCCTATCATGAGGTACGAGTTCGTATTGCCGACCACACCGCTGATGGCACCGTTATCGAGGATGAGTTGCTGCGACGTGGCGCCGGCATCCCAATGACGGTGACCGTAAAGCGTGGCGCTACTGCCGCTGAGCGACAGATTGTAGTTGTCGCTCCACGCAATGGGTTCTTCTATCAGGGAGTTGCACCAGAGCGGATCCGGATGCTGTTCCACGAGGACGAACGGCGTCTTGTTCGGCAGGACGTAAATCGTCGTATCCACTTCCACCACGTTGCCCGGTATCGGACACGCGTCTTTGACCGTCATGCGGAGCGTGAACGTATAGGCCGTAGGCAGGGAGTCATGCAGGGCTTCCAACACGCCGAAGTCGCCGTTCTCGCTCGCGTCGGCCGAGTATGTGATGGACGGGAACGACTGGCCTATTTCCCTGCCGTCCTTATACCAGTTGTATTCGGCCCCGGTGCCCGCGTCTTTCGCCGCCCCTTTCAACGTAAAGGCAGTGTATTCGCAGACCGTATCGCCAGTAAGGCCGGCTATCGCCACCTGCGGATAGGTCACCTTGTAGTTGCCGAACTTAAGGATATTGGAACGCGCCGGCGAATTCTTGATGCAGGAGTCGTAAGCGTAGTAAACGATATAGACTTCATCGCCCGCCGCAAACTGGCTGACATACGACGTATCGCTGGTGGCTTCCACTTTGGAGAAGGCGGCTTCGCCCGCCCGGCGCACGAACCATTCGAAGCGGCCGGCCGTATCGTAAGAGGGCGAGTGCGTCTTATAGATCGCCACCGTGTCGTAAGGACAAACCATCAGACCCTTGTTGGAATTGATGGACACCTGCGCCTCCGGCATATAGGTTACCTTGGCGATGAAATCCTGCGAACGGACAGACGTCCGCGTCACGCATTGTTTCGAACTCGTATATTCGAAATGGATATAGGCGTTCTGCTGGAAGCCGCTGTCGGAAAGCAACGTATCGCGGCTCCACACCTCGCCGTTCACCAACCATTTGAATTCGGGCGTCGGGCCGGTTTCCGTCACATGAGCCGAAAGCGTATAGAAACGCTGGTCGCATTCGGTAATGAGCAACGTATCGCCGCTATGCTTGCCGTCGTAATCCACGGTCAGTTCAGGCGTCGTGATCTTCTCCTGATAAACGATGATGCTGTCGCGGCGGTGGCATCCGAGGTTCAAGGTCGTGATATCGACATAGTAAACCGTTACGCTATCCACCGGTTTGCAAAGCGGCCGGTAAGCGCTCATACCCGTATAACCGCTGACGAAGCTGCCCGCGCGGTCCGGATCCAGCTTGCTCTCGCTCCATGCGTAGTTCGCATAGACGTTGGGGAGCGCGTACAGGCGTATCTCGCTGCCCTCGCAGATGACCGTATCCGGCAACTTCGTGATCATGGGTTCAGGCGAAAGCAATACGCTGTCGTAGCCGAAGCAACCGTGACGGTCGGTACCATAGACAAAATAATAGAGCGAGTCGAGCGGACTGACGTAAATCACGCTGTCGGTATAACCCATGGCCGCCAGACTGTCGGCCGAACCGGAAACCGTGTCGCCGTAGAAGATGCCGGCACCGGCGCCGGGCAGACGCGTTACATTCGGATCGGATTCCCTATAGCCGTAGAGACGGTTGAACCATTCGTATTCCACCGCATCGGCCGCCACGAGTTCCACTTGCGTACCGAAGCAGAACGTAGAATCCTTGCGCGGTGATACAATCTTGATTTCAGGCAGGTAAACCGTCGGCGCCAACGTATCGGCAAGCGCCAGGTGCGTCGTCACGCAATTGATGGACGATGCCAGACCCGCCCATACGGAATCGCCGGGTTGCAGATGCGTCGTGGCGAACCGCAGGCCGTCGGCCGAAACGAACTGATCCACAACCGTATCTATGCGCACCGGTTCGGTCTTGGACACCGCCGTATCGTAAATCTTATTGTAAGTCACTTTATTGGCGGAAGCCGAAACCGCCTTGCCGTTCACATACCAATAAACCGTCGGCTTGGAACCGCCGTTAAACATCGAATCCACGCGGAACTCGAACAGAGAGCCGATACAGCCCGCCAACGTATCCGCGCTGATATAAATGCGCGGTTCGAGCGGTTCGGTCGGATAGACAGCGAAGACCGGCGTCGTATCGGGACGGCAACCGTTGGCCTGGCCGATTACACGGTAGAATGTCGTATCCTTGACCGGATCCGACGTATAGTTGCCGCCCAAAGCCGGCAATTCAAACCATTCGCCGGCGGCCGTATCGGTCGTCGCCTGCCACAGATAGCTGTCCATCTTCATATTCGCCACACTGTAGGTGCTGGTCGAATCGAAGCATACATAATTCTCGCCGATGATGGCGCCTATCAACGAATTTTCATAAACGTTGATGGTCTGTACGTTGCTCGTATAGGTACAGCCGTCGCTGAACACGAGACGGCGGTAGTGGCGCGTCTTGCCGATTTCGCCCGCTATCACATAGGCGGTATCGGTGTTCTTGCCCGTGCAATCCTTGAACGCGCCCGACGCGGCAGGCGCTTCCTGCCACAGATAATCGAACTTGCCGTTGCCGCCCTCGGTCATCGCAAAGCCCGTGACTTCCACATCCTCCTCTTCGGGACAAAGCGTCTTGCCCGTAGCCGAAATCACATTGGCCAGGTTGGCGTACGTACGAACCGAAATAGAGTCGGTCGGTACAAAGTCGCAGACGCCGTTGGCCACTTGGGCGCGGACATAACGGTGCGTGCCGTAAGCGGCGCCCGGCAGAAGCGCCTTCGCCGCCTCCGCCAAATCGCGCGTGTCGCTGAACGTGGTCCAGTCGGTACCGTTGGTCGTGTATTGCCAGTAGGCGCGCGTACCCGTATAGGCGTTCAACGTCATCAGCGCGCTGGTATCGGCGCAGAGCGTCGTATCGTCGGCCGTCACGTAGCCCGCTTTCGGCAGACCGTGTACCCAAATATCGCGCGTGAGCCGCAACGTGTCGGCGGCCGTCGGCGTACCGGAAGTCAGATTGACCACCGTAACGCGGTAACGTACCGGTTCGGCTTTGGTCGTCACGCAAAGCGGCGAAACGTCGATCCGGCTGCTGTCGTCGGCCGAAGGCAGATGGATGTGCGCCGCCTCGGCCGCCGTGGCCGACGCCGGACGCGACATGACTTCATAAGTGAAAGCATAGTTGCCGCTGCCGCCCGAAACCAAAGCTTCGAGACGCGCCGTATCGCCTATACAGAGCGTATCCTTGTCGCTGCTCAGCGTCGCCTTGAACGGACCGCCGATAACCGTTACCTTTATATCGTCGGAAGCCGAGCATCCCATGGCATCGGTAGCCGTCAGCGTATAGACCGACGTCGTTTCCATACGGCCGGTCATGAACTGAAGCGGCTTATCCCGCTCAACGGCCGACGGGATATTCGGACCCGTCCATTTATATATATAAGGTAGTACCCCGTCGCCCGTGAAAGGCGTACCGCCTTCCACCGTCGCATCGCAACCGATGCAGGTCGTTTCCTGATAAGCCTGTTTCGGCTGGTCGGCACCGGCATTCACCTTAGGCCGTTCGTAAACCGTCTGCGTGTAAACCTCCGAAACCGCTTCGCTCGGTTCCACGCAAACCGTCGTGGCCTTAATCGACACGACAAATTCATAAGTACCGGGTTCGAGGTTGCTGATATCCAACGTACGGGCCGTAGCGCCGGCTATCGCCTCGCCGTCCTTGAACCATTGCAGGTCGAGCGGCACGGAAGCGTTGCTCAACTTGGCTTCCAACACATATTTCTCTCCCTTGAGCAAAGGCGAACAGTAAACCGTATCGAACAGCGGGTTGATTTCAACCCCTATCGTATCGATCTTCTTGCCCGTCACGTTGAAAATGTACTCGCGCGTACAGCCGTTGTCGAGCGAAGCGTTGGCGTAGTACTGCTTCAAGCCTACCGTCGCCGTGAGGTCGCGCGGGCCGTTCGTCGCGCCGTCTTTCCATGTCAGGAGTACGGCACCCGGCACATCGAGACGTACGGGCTCGCCGTCGCATACCGTCGTATCCACACGCACCGGCACGCTCGTACCGCTTACCTTGACTCTGGTCGTGGTCTTGCAATATTTGCCGTAGGTCGGATCGGTTACCGTCAGCGTATAATAAGTAGAGGTGTTGCCTACCTTGACATCCAGATTCTGCGTGCCGTAATCGCCCGGCTGCCAGTTGAACGTCGCACCCTCCGGCACGTTCTTGGGCGCGAGCGTCACCGTGGCCCCGAGACAGGCCACCGTATCGTGCAGACCCAAATCCAGATCGCCGAGCAGTTTTACCTTCACGTTGCTCGGTTTGGAGTAGCAACCATCTACGAGTTCAACGGCCGTGAACACATAATCGCCCGTGGTGTAATTCGTCAGCGCATGGGTATTGCCGTTTCCGACAGAATTCTTGAGAACCAAGTCTTTGTACCAATAGATACGGCCTTCGCTGACCGGTTGCGCCTGCAAAGCCTGACGCGTCTCGGACTTACAGTAAATCGTGTCGCGGCTGATCATCAAGGGCGCGGGCGGCGTATTGAACGCGGCCAACAATACCGTATCGCCGAACACCTCGCAACCCGCCTCGTCGCGGATCGCCACCGGATACTGACCGTTCTTGAGGTTGAAGAAATCTTCCGAACCCGTGTAAACCGGCGGTACCGCTATAGAGTAGTAGAGCGTCGTGTCGCCCGTGGCCAAAATCGTGATGCTGCCGTCGGCCAATTCGCAGGACGACGGGTCTTCGCTCACTATCTCGTCTATGACAGGCGGTCTGCTGACGAACATGAAGAACTGCATCGTGCGGCTCTTGCAACCGTCTTTTTCCTGATATACATAATAAATATGGTAACCGGCCTTTCCGTTCACCGGCAGAGAGTCGCCCACATAAACCGGGTCGCCCGTACATTCGGGCTTATCGAACCATTTGAATTCCGTACCCTCCTGTTTGCAAACCGGATTCAACAGGATGTATTCGGGTTCCGAACCGAGACAGTAGAGTCCGCCGTTGGCGAAAGAGGGCGCCATCGGCGCTTTCGGGTCAGACAAGGTCACGGCCTTGACCGGCGAATAACACGAATTGATGTCGCGTACCTGAACCCGGTAATAACCGGCTTTCAATCCGGACGCCACCGCGCTGTCGCCGAACGTCGTGCCGCCGTCGTAACTGTACTCGAACGGCAAGGTGCCCGCCGTCGTATTGACCGTGATGCTGCCGTCGGCGGCACCGCACAGCGACGGGTTCACGGTTGCGAGCGTCATGTTCGGATTCGGATGAACCGTCGGGGCAATCACGTTCGACGGGAACGGATTCGGATTGACGCATTGGCTTACCATGCCGTTCACATGAACGAAACACTGAACCTTGTCGCCGGCATTGAGCACGATGTTCAACGTATCGCGGCGGTACGTATAGCCGTAATAACTGCTGTAGCCGTAAGTGCGGCCGTTCACACGCCACTCGTACATCGACACGGCGGAACCTATGTTGGTATGCGCCTGGAACGTAACCGCCAGACCGGCGCAGACTTCGTTGGTGTCGGCCGTTATCTCGAAACGGACATCATCTATGATATGGAGCGTGATGACCGACGACGTATCGATCGGGTCGCAGTAGCCGGTCGCTATCACACGGTAACGCGTCCCGTCGTCGTTCGTATCTACGTTGGATATGTTCAGATTGCCGTTGGCCGCATAACTGAACCGGCCGCCTTCCGGCAATTCGTCCCAATCGTTCGTCGCCGCATTGAACTTCTGCCAACGGAACTTAAGTTCCACGCCCTTGGAAACCACCGTGAGCGAGGCCGCGGCATTGTTGCAGGAATAAACATCCTGATAACGCGCCTCCACCGACGTGGCCGGCAGAATCGTCATCGTCATCTTGTCGGAAGCCTGACAGCCGTGTTCCGTAAAGAGCGTTACCGTATAAGTCGTCGTCTTGCTCGGCGTGGCCACCGGATTCGTCACCGTCGGGTTCGACAGGCCGGCTTCCGGACTCCAGTGTATGGAGTCGGCCAGATAAGTCATCGCCTTGAGACGGACCGGAACATTCTGACAGATGGACGTATCGGCCGTAATGCCCACTACCGCCGGCATCGGCCAAATCTCCAACACACCCGTATCGGTCGTCACGACCTTTTGGATAGGACAGTCGTAAGACGTCGTTACCTGACAGAAAACCGTATTGCCGCTGTCCACCGAGAATTTCTCCGGTTTATAGACCGCATTGATGGCACCCGCCACAGGCGCGCCGTTCACATACCACTGATAGGAAGGCGTGTTGCCCGTATAGGCATCCTTGACCGCCGTGATATTGAATTGCTGGCCGTCGCAGAGCGCGAGCGCGCCGCTCAATTTAGGCTGCGCCAACATCCGTTTGTTGGACGTTACGTCGATGGTCTTCTTGACCGTCGATACACCGTCGAATACCGTAACCGTATAGATGGTACGGCCTACGGGCGGCACAATCTTCACCTCGTTCACCGAATCGGGTACCGCGGCCAAAACGCCCGTGGTATCGGCCGGCGAAGCCGAGAACGTATAATGATATTCGCCCGAGCCGCCGTAAGGATTGCATACGAGCGTCACCGTATCGTTTTCGCAGACCACGAACTTCTGGTTCGCGTCCGGGGTCAGCGGACCGCCGAACACGTTTACCTTGACGCTGTCGTGACCCGTACATCCGTAGGTATCTTCCGTCACATACAGATGATACCATACCGGCGTGGTCATGCGTACCGTACGTTCGGAAAGCGTCGTGCCCGAGGTGGCCAGCTTGTCGGCCGGCGTCCACTTGTAGGACAGGTTGCCGTCGTACTGGTTCTCGGCATCGGCCGCCACCACCGTATCGGTATTCACGCGAACCGTGAACTTGCCGCCATTGTTGTGCATGTCGATGGACGGCAGACGGCGGACGGTGGGTTTGAAGACCTCCGAAGGCGTCGGATTCTGGTCGGGACACTTGGCACCGTTATTGACGAACACCTGCACCTCGTCGTCGGGATGCAGCACCGTCGTAAACGTCGTACCCGTACCGCTCTGTTTCTTGACCCCGTTCAAATACCAGTCGATTGTGGCGCCGGTCTTGAGCGTGTAGTCGGTCGTCATTTTGAGCGTCACCTGGTCGCCGGAGCAAATCGGTTCGGGCGTCAGGAGCGAAATCGTCGGATTCAGATGGCAGATGTCCTCGATAATGAGCTGGGCATCGCCGTAAGCATAAACCGGCGTATTGGAATAGATGGTATCGTTGGTCTTGGTCTCCGGCACGATGCTCACGATGCGGCAACGGTAACTGTAACCGTTCATGCCCTTGTGGATCGGCAGGTTCGGGTGGACGCTCTGTTCGTTGCGACCCACGCGGAGCGTGTTCGTATTCACGCCGTCGTAAGGCGTAAAGGCTCCCGTAAACGTATTGGTCAGATTCTGCCAACCTTGGCCGTCGTGCTGATCCACCTGCCACTGATATTGCAGATTGACGCCCGAAGCCGTAATCTGGAACGTGGCCGTCGTGCTGTCGCAGACCGTCATGCTCTGGGCATGCTTGATGATACGCGGTTCGGTCACGACATAAACCCACGACGTATCGCTGACACTGCAACCCCACGGTTCGTTTATCGTTACCTTATAACGCGTATGGACGCGCGGGCAAACCTTGATGGTATCGGCACGCTCCGTCAAAGGCGTCAGATAGGTAAGCGGCGTCCAAGTGTAAGTGGCTTGGTCGCTGCCGCCCTGAACCCCGATTTCGACGCATTCGCCGGGCAGGATGTACTGGTCGGGCGTAATGTCGATGACCGGCTTGTCGATGACCTGAACCTTTATCTTGTTCGACGTCTTGGGCTTGTAGTCGATACAACGCAGGCTCGAATACAAATCGACATAAATCTCATCGCCATCCACAAGGTCTTTCACGATATAATCGCCGCCCTGCTGTACCGAATCGCCGTTGCGGTACCATATAAATACCGGGTTGTCGCCCGCGTTGACCGAAGTCTGGGTAAACCGGATCGGCAAGCCTTCGCACGCGCTGACCGAATCCATGTTCGTGGAAATGTCGGACGCCACCTGAACGTTCACGCTCTTGTTGAGTTCCACCTTCATCGTGATGGCGTTGGAGACGAAAGGACGTGCCGAAACGCATTCCAAACCGGAATAAACCGCCACACTGACCTTATGGCCGTTGTAGAGGCTGTCGATGACAACGGTCGAAGAATCCGCCACACCCGGCAAAGGATTGCCGTTCAGCCGCCATTCGAAATGCGGCGGGTTGGTATTGAGACTGTCGCTCCAGCCGTAACCGCTTACCTTGAACGTCACGGGCGTACCCTCGCACACATCGAAGCCCGGCAATACCGTATCTATTGTAGCGTAAATGGATTCAACCGTTTTGGCGCCGATGTACTTGATGTCCGTCGGCCAGCCGTCTTCGTCGCCGGGGCAACCCGTATTCACGAGCTTGACCTCATACTGACCCACCATGCTCGAGTTGAAGCCCGGACGAACCGGATTCGTCTCGGTGGATGTCCAGCCGCCGGGACCCTTCCATACGAATTCGCCGCCCGGTATGGAGTCGGTGCGGAGGAAGAGCGTATCGTTCGGACAAACGAGCGAGTCGGCATATATATGAATCGTCGTCGTATCGCAGGGCACCGTCTGCTTCACGAAACCGTCGGACAGACCGCCCGCAAACGCCGGTACGAATTCCGGTCTGGGCTGCGCCTGCAGGAAACCGTCGGAAATACCGCCCAAGTAAGCCGGTATGAGCCATATCGGGCTGTTTTTGGATACAAAACCGTCGTTGAGGCCGCCGAGATACTGCGGCATCAGATACATCTTACTGTTTTTGGAAACGAAACCGTCGTTCAGGCCGCCGAGGTACTGGGGCTGGAGGATGGTCGGACTCTGCTTGGAGAAGAAACCGTCTGAGATACCGCCCAGATAAGCCGGCGTCTTGCCGAACGGATTTTGTTTGACCACGAAACCGTCGGAGATACCGCCCAAGTACTGCGCCTTGAAGATGTCCGGGCTCTGCTTGCCGCTGAAGCCGTCGGAAATGCCGCCGACATAGTGCGGCGTGACGAGGAGCGGACTCTGCTTGCCGCTGAAGCCATCGGAGATACCGCCGAGGTATTGGGCCGTATATTCACGTTTGGTCTGCGCGGAACCGTGGCCGTCGGCCAGACCGCCCACATACTGCCCCTTGATTTCGGGCTTGAACGATCCGGAAACCGTCGCGTCGCCGAAACCGCCCTTGCTTTGCGGCAACACCTGCTTTTCGGTGTTGAGCGTACGAACCGCCTTGACGCCGCCGCTGAAACCGCCGAGATACGGCCAAACGCTGTCTTCATCTTCGTCGCCGGCCCCGGCCGTCACCGCCATGGGGGCGGGCGTTTCGGGCATCGCCGCCACAGGTTCGGCCGCCGATA
>CAMWSI010000001.1 GCA_947176875.1 uncultured Bacteroidales bacterium | reverse complement strand
CGGCATCCGGCACGAAGAGACCGAAGGGGTGGTGGATATGGAGGAGCATTACGGAGACCGTATATGACAGACAATATGAGCGGCGATAAACATAAAAGGACAGCCGACGTGTGCCGGAATCTGTCGGCGGACTCCGGGAAACGGGTCGGCCGTGGCGTGAAGTTTCCGGAAAAACGGTCGAATCAGACAGGCCGGACACCGGCGGAAAAAATGCGTCCGGAACCGCAGACGGATGTATCTCACGGGGAACACAGGTCTCGTATCCTGGGGATTCTGTTGATAGGATTTGGCAGCCTCAGTCTTGTTTTGACGTTGATGTTTTCAGGTATTCCCGCGCTTTCTTCCGTGCCGGAGCGGCTTTCGCGCATGTGGACGAATATGACGTCGCGTTTCAAGGTTTGGATTTACGGCCCCGAAAAAGAACCTTCGCCTTGGGATTTCAGCGACGTGAAGCCGTTGGAGGAACTCAAGGCCGTGCCTTCAGCCCAAGGTTGGTCCGCTTTGGACAGTTTTTATGCGACGCATCCGGCTGTCGAAGGCGAGGAGGAATATTATTTGGATCCGGCTCTGTGGCGCGAGCCGGCGCGCAGGGGTGGATCCGCGGATGCGGTCGCGTCGGGCTTCGCGGTCGCGTCGGGTCTCCCGTCTGCCGGCGGTACCGATTCCGTGAACGCCCCCCTGTCTCCGCGCCGTATGGGATTGTGGACGGGACCGGCCGACGGAACGCTTGTGGATACGTCCATACGCCCCGCGCAGGAGCAGTTGCGGCGTCAGGGTGCGATGCCGTTGCAGACGGTTGCGGCCGACAGCGGTTCAGCCGGTGGGGCGGTATCGGGTCCGTCTCTGTGGTCCGGCGGCATTTCGGACGGCTTGGAGACGGCGGATGCGAAGGCGGGGCCGACGGAGACCGCCGCCGTCAATGCGGATGGTGTCACGGGGGGGGATCGGCCGGCCGGGGTACCCGTGCCGCCGTCGAATGCCATTGAGGCGGCCGTTCAGGCTCCGGTGGATGCACCGACTTCCCAAAAGCCGTTGCACGTGGAATTCTGGGAATCGCCGATTCATTACAAAGGTTATCAGTTGAACGGCAACAACCTGATACTTTACGGTATCAACGAAGCCGATTCCCTGCGTTTCGAGAATCATCCCGACGGCATCTGGATGTATCACAAGGAAGCTGTCTATCGGCTGACGAGTTCGTCCGAAATGCAGCGTTTCGAATTGATTTCAGGAACGAGTTCGCTGGAAGAACCGGTCGGTCCGGCGGTCGATGAATCGGGTACCGCTTCGGATTCGGTGGCGGGAGCGGAATAAACTTGCAGAACGGGGCGGGGCGCAGGTTGGGCGGAAACACCGGTTTCCGGACTTTGCCGGAACGGTCTCCCTAAAGTGTCGCGTTGATGGAAAATGTAATGCAAACGATACGATGATGGCCGATAAAATCCATTTTTACAAATATCAGGGTGCGGGCAATGATTTCATATTGCTGGACAACCGCAAGGACGAGTATGCTTCTTTGAATACGGCGCAGATCGCGTTGCTGTGCGACAGACGTTTCGGCATAGGTGCCGATGGTTTGATGACGTTGCAGCTTGATTCGGAATATGGCTTGCGTATGCGCTATTACAATGCCGACGGCCGTGAAGGCAGTATGTGCGGCAATGGCGGCCGTTGTTTCACGGCTTTTGCGGCCCAATTGGGTCTTATGGAAAAGGAACTTGAATTTGTGGCGGTGGACGGCCTGCATCGGGCGGAAATACTTAACGGCCTCAACGACCAATATTTGGTTAAGTTACAGATGACAGGCGTGGGCTGTTACCGGCAGACGGTAAGGGGTTCGGCAAAACCGGACGAATCGTCCGGAATCGGTTCCCGTCCCGCCGCGGTGCGGAAAGGCGCCTTGCAGAGAAATGTTTTTCTGTTGGATACGGGTTCGCCGCATTATGTCCGTTTTGTGAGCGATGTGGAGCGGATAGACGTCAATAAGATGGGGGCGAAGATACGTTTTTCAAAAGAGTTTCCGGAAGGCGTCAATGTGGATTTTGTACAGGTAAAATCCGACAATCTTGTTGTCCGGACTTATGAACGTGGGGTGGAGAACGAGACGTTTTCGTGCGGAACGGGCGTGACGGCATCGGCCATTGCCTACGTTTTGATGACGAATCCCAAAGAGGGTCCCCATACGGTGCAGGTACTGACACGTGGCGGACATTTGAAAGTCCAGTTTGAAATACGTAACGGAAACACACGGTTGAAAGTACCTAAAACCGATGTGCCGACTACTTCCGAAGAGTTGGTTTTGAATATGATGCCGAAAATAACGGAGGTCTTCTTAGAAGGTTTGGCACAGTTCGTTTTCGAAGGGAATATAGTACTTAATTTAAGATAAGTTTTGGAAATGGAAAAAAGGGTTAGGGTACGTTTTGCCCCCAGTCCGACCGGCCCCCTGCATATTGGCGGGGTACGTACGGCTTTGTTCAATTATCTGTTTGCCAAACAGCATGGCGGCGATTTTCTGTTGCGCATCGAAGATACCGACTCCAACCGTTTTGTGCCGGGTGCGGAGGCTTATATCATAGAGACGTTCAAATGGCTCGGTCTGCCGTTTGACGAGGGCGTGGGCATAGGTGGCGGGAAGGGGCCTTACCGGCAGTCGGAACGCCGCGACATTTACCGTGTCCATGTGCAACGGCTGCTGGACGAAGGCAAGGCCTATTACGCTTTCGATACGCCCGAAGAGCTAGAGGCCATGCGCAAGCGTCTGGAGGCCGCGAAGGCCGCTTCGCAACAGTACGACGCTACGACGCGCATGGGCATGAAGAACTCGCTCAGTTTGTCTGCCGATGAGGTCAAGGCCTTGCTGGACGCCGGCACGCCATACGTGGTGCGCGTCAAGGTGGAGCCGGGACAGGAAATCGTCGTGCATGACATGATACGGGGCGATGTGCGCGTGCAGTCGGATATTTTGGACGACAAGGTGCTGTATAAAAGTGCCGACGATTTGCCGACCTACCATTTGGCCAATATTGTGGATGACTGTCTCATGGAAATTTCGCACGTGATCCGCGGTGAGGAATGGTTGCCTTCCGCGCCTTTGCACGTGTTGCTGTACCGTTATTTGGGCTGGGAAGACAAGATGCCGGCTTTCGCCCATTTGCCGTTGTTGCTCAAACCCGATGGAAACGGCAAGCTCAGCAAACGCGACGGCGACCGCTTGGGCTTTCCCGTTTTTCCGTTGGCATGGACGGATCCGAAGACGGGTGACGTAAGCAGCGGCTATCGCGAGAGCGGTTACTATCCCGAAGCCGTTGTCAATATGCTGGCGTTTTTAGGATGGAATCCGGGTACGGAGCAGGAAATCTTTTCGTTGGAAGAGTTGGTCAAGGCTTTCGATTTGGAGAAAGTCAGCAAGTCGGGCGCGAAATTCAATCTTGACAAGGCGCATTGGTATAACCGTCATTACCTCCAGCAACATACGGCGGCCGATTTGTTGCCGGCCTTGAAGGGACAGTTGAAGGATAAGCGCTTGGATGCGGCCGCACAGGCTTTGGCGCAGGACGATGCGGCCTGTCTCCGCATGATAGAGTTGGTCAAAGACCGGCTGACATTTCCGGGCGACCTCTACGGACAATTGTTCTTTTTCTTCGAGGCGCCGGCGGCTTATGACGAAAAGGTGGTCAAGAAGCGTTGGCAGCCCGAAATGCCGGCCATGATACAGGCGTGGTGGCAGGCCGCCGGGGCCACGGATTTTTCCGTCGCGGCCTTGGAAGCGCTTACCGAAAAGATGATGGCCGAAAACGGCTGGAATACGGGTAAGTTCTACAACAGTCTGCGTGTGGCTCTCGTGGGCGCTTCGACGGGACCGCATCTGTTCGACATTATGGCTTTGCTCGGGCGTGCGGAGAGCGGCCGCCGTCTGGCCGTAGCCTGCGAAAAGATAGGTCAGGGTCTGTAATCCGGTAAAGCGGTGCGTATGAGCGGGAAAAAACGGGTGTTGGAAAGAGAGGCCGTACGTGCGGCTGAAATAACGGTGGAGGCCGTGAAACCGGCTGAAACCGCCGATATCGCCGGTTCGTCCGTCGAAACCCGCCGTGTTTTCAATCTCATAGACGTTTGCAACAGCATTCATAAAACGTTATCCGCCCGCTACGGCTCCGCTTTCTGGTTGAGGGCGGAAATGCACAAACTCAACTACTATCCTCCTTCCGGCCATTGTTTTCCCGAACTTTGCCAAAAGGCCGACAACCGCATTTTGGCCGAAATGCGGGCCACGCTCTGGAGCGCGGATTACCGGCGTATCTCGGCTCAATTCGAACGGACAACCGGCGAGTCTTTGCAAGAGGGAACGGAACTGTTGATGCAGGTTACGATTCAATATGAACCTAAATACGGGTTGAGTCTGCATATTCTGGACATCGACCCCGTTTTTACGTTGGGAAATCTGCAACGCCAGCGCATAGCCTGTGTCGCCCGTTTGAAAAAGGAAAACCTGTGGACGGCCCAGCAGGCTTTGCCTTTTCCGCTTCTACCCAAGCGTGTGGCCGTTATATCGGCCGTGTCAAGCAAAGGTTATTCGGACTTTATGCGGGTGTTGGAAAGCCGATCCGACCGCTACGTTTTTCAGACGGATTTATTTACGGCACTTTTGCAGGGAGATGCGTCAGTAGATTCGATTTTAAAGGCTTTACGGCATATAGAACGACATAAGACCGACTACGATGTAGTGGCTGTTGTACGAGGTGGAGGCGGCGAGGTTGGGCTGAGCGGTTTCGACCGTTACGAATTGGCTTCGGCCGTGGCAAGTTTCCCATTGCCCATACTGACCGGTATCGGACATTCCACCAATTTAACCGTAACGGAGGAAGTAGCCTATTACAACGGCATCACGCCCACGCAAGTCGGTGAGTTCCTGATAGAATCTTTCGCGGCATTCGAACGGGCGTTGGAGGTCATGACGCAGAATATCGTCTATTCGGCCGAAAACATACTTTGCCGCCACTGGCATTTTCTCGAACGCGTGAATGAAGCGGGACGGGCGGCTCTCCGTATCTGCCGCAACGAAACCCGCCAGCTTGAAGCCGTCGAAAAGGTTTTGCCCGCGCTTGTTGTCCGCAAGATCCGTTGGGAACGGCAACAGCTCGCGCAATGGGAAAAATGGTTGCGGGCCGTCAGCCCCGAAAAGATATTGCAACGCGGTTTCGCTTATGTTTACAATGGCGACCGTATTGTCAAGGATGCCGCCGCCCTGCGTCCCGGACACCCGATACGTATTTGTTTCCGCAAGGGCGAAGTAGAAGCGGAAGTTATTAAAACCCTTTGAAAAATATGGCTGTAAAGAAAACCGTTGCCGAAACCGCCGGTGTTAAGGCTGCCGGGACGTCCGGCGCGAAATCCGGAACCGCCGGTACGAAACCGGGGCATCCGGATGGAATGTCTTATACGAAAGCATTTAAGGAGCTGCAGAAGATTGTAGAAGAACTCGAAAATGAAGAGGTGGAGATAGACGCGCTCGTTACGCGTCTTCAGCGGGCCGGTGTCCTGTTGCAAATATGTAAATCCCGTTTAAGCGCGACCGAGGCTGAAACGGAAAAACTGCTGGCCGAAATCGTAGGATAGTTGAAGTGTGTGCATGAATGTGCACACGATATGCCGTAGTGTGCGTTTTTGTGTCCGTTCCGGATAAGAACTGGAATGAATTAGAGCTCTATTTCAAGTAGGTGGACAAGGAATTTTTCGACAAACTGGAGGCCAAATATCCCGATTTGACACCGAATGAGAAGATTCTGTGCGCATTGGTGCATTTGAACCTGAACGCTAAGGAGATTGCCTCCATCACGAGCCGTACCTACCGTTCGGTCAGCATGGCCAAGACACGTCTCAAAAAGAAGTTCGGTTGTCCGCCCGACAGGCGGCTTTATGATTTTCTCATGCAGTTGCAGAGGGCCATTCACGATTGAAAACGTAATTTGCGGCTTTTTTCTTAATTTTGCAGATTTTGGGATTTGCAACTTGGTTGCAAGGCGTTTGTATTATCTTTGTTGCGGAATAAATAAAAACCATGAAAATATTAGTCAGAACACTCGTGTATGCCGGGTTGGCTTGCGCCGGCATGGCCTGTAAGCCGGCTTCTTCCGGAAAGTCGGCCGAAAAGGGTTACGAAGCCCATGTACACAGTCATGAAGCCCATGACCATGCGCATGATCACAATCATGACCATGCGGGGCATGACTACGGCGGACATAACCATGACCGCGACGCTTATAGCCACGGTTCGGCCGTCTCGGTGCCCGAGGGCAATACGATTGTATTTTCCAAGGCTTTGCAGCAGAAGGTACCGTTCAGCATAGAGACCGTGCATTACGAGACGTTCGGTCCGGTCATCAAGACGGTGGCCTATGTGGAGCCTTCGCCCAACGATGAGGTCAAGGTCATCGCCAAGGCCGACGGCGTGGTCATTTATCCGAGCAAACCTTTCATCGACGGCAGCGAGGTAAGGGCCGGTCAGCAGGTATTGAGCATTGGTGGCGGCGGTTTGGCCGACAACAACATGCAGGTACGTTTCAACGAGGCTTATAACCGTTACCGTTTGGCTAAGGCCGAATACGATCGGAAAGAACCGTTGCGCGAGGATAAAATCGTATCTGAGAAAGAATGGATGCGGGTCAGTACGGAATACAGTAATGCAAAGACGGAATACGAATATCTCCGTGAGAATTTTTCCAAACGGGAACAGATGGTCAAGGCGCCGATGAGCGGATTCATTCGCGAGCTTTCGGTACGTAACGGCGAGTATGTAAAGGCGGGTCAGACCCTTATGGTAATTTCGCAAAACCGTAGGAGTTTCCTGCGCGCGGAAGTGTCGCCGCGCCGCTATGCCGACCTCAAGAACATCGAGACGGCCGTGTTTCGCGAAAAGAACGGATCCAAGGTTTATACGTTGGACGATCTCAACGGGCATCTGGTCTCGTTCGGCCGCAGCGCGACGCTCGAAAGTCCGCTGTTGCCGGTCGTTTTCGAGATAGACGCCGTGGAATCTTGGATACCAGGGTCTTTCGTAGATGTCTATATCCGTGCGGTAGGCGACCGCGAGGTGCTGACCGTCAGCAATACCGCCATAGTGGAGGAAATGGGCAGTTATTTTGTTTTCGTCCGACTTTCCGACGAATTGTTCGAGAAGCGCCAGATAGAGAAAGGCCATACCGACGGTATGCGTACCGAAGTCAGAGCGGGTTTGCAGGCGGGCGAGCAGATCGTGGGTTTGGGCGCGATTTCGGTCAAACTGGCGCAGAGTTCGGGCGCTTTGGATCCGCACGCGGGACATGCGCACTAAAGACGTGTGTCCTAAGTAATTCAGAAAGGAGAAAGGCATGTTAGATAAAATCATTCGCTTTTCCTTAACCCACGGGTTATGGATTGTGGTCGGGTCGCTCCTCATCATTGCCGGCGGACTGTACACGACCGATCAAATGGACATAGACGTTTTTCCCGACTTGACGGCCCCGACGGTCGTGGTTATGACCGATGCCGAGAATATGGCGGCCGAGGAGGTGGAACGCTTGGTGACATTTCCGATAGAAACGGCCGTAAACGGCGCCACGGACGTGAGGCGGGTCCGTTCTTCCTCCATGCCGGGCTATTCGTTCGTCTGGGTGGAATTCGACTGGGGAACCGATATTTTCAAGGCGCGTCAGATCGTAAGCGAGAAAATGGTGACGTTGTCCGAAAGTCTGCCGCCTGACGTGACGCCCGTGCTGGCGCCGCAGTCCAGTGTCATGGGCGAAATCATCTTTATCGGCCTGCAGGCTTCCACGACCTCGATGATGGACTTGCGGACGCTGGCCGAATGGGTCATCAAGCCGGCCATTCTGGCCACGGGCGGCGTTTCGCAGGTGACGATCATCGGCGGTGACTACAAACAGTATCAGGTTTTGGCCGATCCCGTACGTATGAATGCCTACGATGTAACGTTGGCGGACATAGAGGACGTATTGCGCGCTTTGGGCGAAAATGCTTCGGGCGGCGTTATCCGGCAATACGGTAACGAATACGCTTTACGCGGCATGTCGCGTACGACCGACTTGACGGAAATGGAAGAGACGCTGATCAAGGTTTACGAAGGCAAACCCGTGTTTCTTGGCGATGTGGCCAAAGTGCAGATCGGCAGTGCGGTCAAGATGGGCTACGCTTCTCAGAACGGTCGGCCGGCCGTTCTGTTGTCCGTTTCCAAACAGCCTAATGTCAATACGTTGGAAGTAACGCGCAATATAGAGAAGCGCATGATGGAAATTCAGTCCTCCCTGCCCGAAGATGTGGTTTTGGATACGGAAATCTTCAAGCAGGCCGATTTCATTGAGGCTTCGGTCCATAATGTCGGCCGCGCGCTTTTGGAAGGCGCCGTGTTCGTCATTGTCATCCTGTTTCTCTTCCTCGGCAGTTTCCGTACGACGCTTATCTCTGTGTTGGCCATACCGTTGTCGTTGCTCGGTACAATGATTGTCCTCTATCTTTTGGGCATGAATATCAATACGATGACGTTGGGCGGCATGTGCATCGCGATAGGGTCGCTCATAGACGACGCGATTATCGATGTCGAGAACGTCTATAAGCGGTTGCGCGAGAACCATTTGTTGCCGAAAGCCAAGCGCAGGTCGGTAACCGAGGTGGTTTTCAGCGCTTCCACCGAAATCCGCGCTTCCATTCTGAACGCGACGTTCATCATTATCGTCGCGTTTGTCCCGTTGTTTTTCCTTTCCGGTATGGAAGGCCGTATGCTCAAACCGCTCGGTATAGCTTATATCGTATCGCTTCTGATGTCGTTGCTTGTCGCGATGACAATCACACCCCTGCTGTGCCGTTATATGCTCGGAACCGAGAAATATCTAGCGAAACAGGATAAGGAGGGACGTTTTACGCGTTGGCTCCGCAACGGTTATTCGCGTTCGCTCCTGTGGGCGCTCAACCATAAGAAAACCGTAGTCGGAACCGCTTTGGTACTGTTGTTGGGAGCCGGTTATCTCTATACCACGTTCGGACATGGATTTTTACCTGATTTCAACGAAGGTTCGCTTACGATTTCCGTTGTGACCCAACCCGGTATTTCTTTGGAGGAAAATCATCAGGTCGGCAACCTGGTGGAATCCCAGTTGTTGCAGATACCCGAGGTGCGCGGAACCTCGCGCCGTACGGGGCGTGGCGAGTTGGACGAACACTCGCAGGCCATCAACAGCGCGGAAATAGATGTCAAGTTCACATTGCGCAACCGTTCGCGGGAGGCTTTCATGGAAGACGTACGCGCGCATCTGGCGGCCATTCCGGGCATCGCTTCCACGGTGGGACAGCCTTTGGGACACCGTATCGACCACATGCTTTCGGGCACCCGCGCCAATATCGCCATTAAATTGTTCGGCACCGATTTGAGCCGTCTGTTCCAGATCGCCAATCAGATCAAATCGGACATAGCCGACATAGACGGTCTCGTGGATGTGAGTGTCGAACAACAGACCCTCACGCCTGAGTGGCATATCCGGCCCGACCGTGCGGCTTTGGCGCGTTACGGCATATCGCTGTCGGAATTCAACGATTTCGTGCGGACGGCTTTTGCCGGCAACGTCGTGGCGCAGGTTTACGAGGGGCAGCGCAGTTTCGACCTGATGGTGCGGCTTATGCCCGATTATACGAATACGATAGAGGGGGTCCGTTCGGCCTTGATCGCGACCGGATCCGGGAAAAAAGTCACGTTGGAGGAAGTGGCCGAAATAGTTTCGGTAGGCGGGGCCAATTCGATCAGTCGCGAGAACGTGGAACGTAAAATCGTAGTCGCGGCCAATGTGGCGGGACGGGATTTACAAGGCGCGGTGGACGAGATTGAGAAAACCATCCGGGAAAAAATCGTATTGCCGGAAGGTTACCATATTGCCTATGGCGGTCAGTTTGAAAGCGCACGGTCGGCTTCACGCACGTTGCTTCTGGCTTCTTTGGCCGCATTGCTTATCGTGTTCATGCTGTTGTATGTCGAATTCAAGGAAGTCTCGCTTTCGGTCATGGTGCTGTTGAACCTGCCTTTGGCATTGATAGGCGGTATAGCGGCCATCTATCTGACTTCCGGTATCGTGAGCATCCCGTCCATCATCGGTTTCATCACGCTGTTCGGAATAGCGACACGTAACGGTATCCTGCTTGTTTCGCGTTACCGTCATTTGCAGGCGGAGGGCCTGTCGTTGCGCGACCTGATAAGGAAAGGTTCGGAAGACCGTCTGAATCCCATTCTCATGACGGCCCTGACATCGGCTTTGGCCTTGGTGCCGCTCGTGCTGAACGGCGATCAGTCCGGCAATGAAATCCAAAGCCCGATGGCGGTCGTGGTATTGGGCGGTCTTTTGACTTCCACATTGTTGAACATTTACGTCATCCCCGTCGTTTACGAGTGGTTCCGCAAACGGCAGATTTCGACCCAGACCATCAGCGGCGGTTTCAGGGATGCTTTGACGGTTGTGACGGTGGGACTGTTCTTGTTTGCGTTGCCGGCCGTGACGACGCCCGCGCGGGCTCAGTCGGCCAAGTCGGTCAATCCGACGGTCGCCTCCGTGCCGGTCAGCGGCCTGGCCGATGTTTCGGTGCCGCAGAACAGGAAAGGCGATACAGCGGCCCTGTATTTGCAAGGTACCCCTGTGGATGAAGCCCGGTCTTATGCCGACAGCAAGGAACTCATGGCCGATTTGGAACATGCCAGTCCGGCCTTGCAGGCACTTAAAAGCGCGGCCGAGGCCGAGAAATTCAGTTATAAGATAGGGCTTGTGCCCGAAGATCCGGAAGTGGATTTTTCTTATAGATGGGGTGTTCCGAAGGGTGTGGGCAACGAGGCGGAATTCGAGGTCACGCAGTCGTTCGAGTTTCCGACGGTTTACGCCTATGCCAAAAAGTTGTCGGATCTCAACGTCCGCAGCGCCGAATTGCGTTACGAGCGTGCCCGTATGGAATGGTATGTGGAGGTGCGGCAACTCTGTGTCAGGGTCATTTATTACAATGCGATAGAGAAACTCTGGCGTCGTCGCATGGAGCAGGCCGATTCGTTGCTGACGGCCTATCAAAAGTCGTTCCGTCTCGGCGAGACGAACAGTCTGGATATGAACAAGGCCCGTATGAACTGGGTCAAACTCCGTAACGAATACCAGAATCTGCTCATCGACAGGGAGAGCCTTGAAATGGAATTGAGCCGTCTGATGGGCGGCGTGCCGGTGCGGCTGTTGCAGACCGAATTCGATCCGATGGCGTGGCCCGCCGATTTTGAAAAATGGTACAATGAAATGAGCATCTGGCATCCCGCCCTCATGCTTTCGGAAAGCGAGGTCGATGCCGCCAGAAAAAACGTGAGTCTCAATACCGCCCATGCGTTTCCCTCATTCAAGGTAGGATACAAGGGCGACAATGTTTTCGGCGATGAAAGCCTGCACGGTCTGGTGGTCGGCATGCGGGTGCCGCTTTGGGAGAATAAAAACAAGTTGAAGCAGGCCAAACTGGCCAACATGTCGGCCGAGATGTCGTTGAAAGACGTGCAGTTGGCCACCAGAGCCAAATATACGACGCTCTATGCCAAAGCCGTGCAGTTGCAGAAAACGGTCGAGGAGTACCGCAAGACGATAGCGGAAGCCGGCAATACCACGCTTTTGGGCAAGGCTTTGCGTGCCGGCGAAATGTCGCTGTTGGAATATCTTGTCGAACAGGATTATCTGTTCGAACTCTATACGGTCTATTGGGAAGCCTACCGCGATTTGGCCTTGATTTATGCCGAGTGGGAGGCTTTGGAGGCGCAGAAATAGCGCGTGTGAGCCGCCTTGCGCGGTTTATAGCGTCCGCCGCATACGCGCCACGGGAATATCGAGTTGCTGACGGTATTTGGCAATGGTGCGGCGGGCCACGCTCAGCCCCTGTTTCTTCAATTCTTCCACCAAGACGTCGTCCGATAGCGGTGCCGTCTTGTCTTCGTTGTCTATGAGGGTTTTCAACGCCTCTTTGATCCGGGCCGTCGATATCTCCGTACCTTCCTCGTTCTGTATGCCTTGCGAGAACAGCGTTTTCAACGCGATGATACCGAAAGGCGTCTGCATGTATTTTTGCGCCGTCACGCGGGAGACCGTTGAAATATCGTAGCCCGTTTCGGCTGCTATATCTTTCAGTCGCATAGGTTTCAGACGATGCGGATCGCCGGTTGAAAAGTAGTCTTTCTGAAAATTCACGAGACAGTTTCCGATGGTCAGCAACGTGTGTTGTCGTTGGCGTACCATGTCGATGAACCAGCGTGCCGCATCGATTTTCTCCTTGACGAATTGGGCCGCCTCGCGGTTGGCCCGGTTCTGCCGGTCGTCTTTATAAGTCTGGAGCCTCTGGCTGTAGGCGCCGCTCACTTTCAGGACGGGTTCGTTTTTATTGTGCAGTGTCAGCACCAAATTCTCGTCGTCGTAAAACAGATAGAAGTCGGGCACGATGCCGGGGTTCTGCCTGACGCTGTCGTGTCCGTTCCAGGCCGCGCCCGGCTTGGGGTTCAGGTTCGAGAGCAATTGCAGTACCTCTTGCAGTTTATCCCCGTCTATGTGCAGTTTTTCGGTCAGATGTTCGTAACGGCGTTTGAGGAAGTCTTCGAAATAGCGGTCCGTGATCCGCAAGGCCAATGCCAACAGCGCATGCCCGGCCGATTTGGCTTCGGTCGGTCCGTCGGACTCTTCGTTTTCCCGTTGAAGTTGCTGCAATTGGATTCTAAGGCACTCTTGCAGATTTTGCGCGGCTACGCCCGGCGGATCGAGCGATTGTACGTCAGAGAGCACTTTTTGGACTTCCGCGCTTGTCGTTTCCAAGCCGCCGTAAAACGCCAGGTCGTTGGCGATGGCTTCCGGCGTGCGTTGCAGATAGCCGTTCTCGTCTATGTTGCCGATGATGACCTCGCCGATCTGCTTCTCTGCCGCGGATAGCGGCAGAAAGCCCAATTGCGAGCGCAGGTATTCCTGAAAACTCTCGGACGAGGCCAACGGGGCCTCGTAGCGGTCCTCTTCCGACGGATAATTGTTGTCGCGGCTCTTGTAGGCGTAATCTTCCCGGTCCTCGTCGTTCAGATAGTCGTCTATGTTCCATTCCGTTTTTTCGTCCGTAGCGGCAGGGAGGCCGTCTTCCGTCCAGTCCTCCGAAGTCTTCTCCGTCTCTTCGGAGCGGTCTTCGGGCATGGCCGCATCGGTTTCGTCGGTCGAAATCTCCTCCAGGGCCGGATTGTTCTCCAATTCGTCTTTGATGCGTTGTTCCATCGCCACGGTGGGCAACTGCAACAACTGCATGAACTGGATTTGTTGCGGCGAGAGTTTAAGCAACAGCCGCTGGTCCAAACTTTGTCTGAAATCGGTCTTATAATCGGCCATGGTTTTCCTGTTTTTCGGGTAACCTGTCGCGCCGCGGACGGTTCGGCGGCTTGCGGGGCTTGCAAAATACGGGGCTAAGATACGAAAAATTCAGTTATGGCCTTAGCGGGTTCGCCGGCGGCCGTGGTTTTGCAGCCGGTCGGATGGTTGTCCGTTCCGGTTGCCGCGCTCCGGGCGGTGGTTGGCGCACGGCGCGTGGTGGTCGGCCGGCCGGCGGCTTTCTTCGAAAAAGCAGCGGTTCTGCTCGTCGCGGCGCCGGTCGTCGCGCTCCACGAAGACGGGTTGGAGCGTGTGCGGGTCGAGGCCGGTGTAGAACATTTCGGTGGCCAGCGTCATGGGGGTTGGTGTAAAGAGCTGTACCTGTTCAAGATGATAACCCATCGCGCGGGTCTTTTTCGACAATGCCTGCATGTCTTGAAGCCGGCAGTTCGGATGAGCCGAAATAAAATAGGGAATCAGCTGTTGCCGTAGTCCTTCCTTATGGCATACTTCATCGAAGAAACGCTTGAACCGTACAAACTGTTCGAACGGCATTTTGCGCATGGTGCGGAGTACGGTTTTCTCGGTATGTTCGGGGGCTACCTTTAGGCGACCTGACACGCCTTTGCGTATAATCGTTTCAGCATAATCTTTTGCACCATACTCGTTTGTATCCAAGAATGGAACGATTAGATCGTAGCGGATGCCGCTGCCGATAAAGCACTTTTTTATTTTCGGGTGAGCCGACACTTTTTCGAACAGCGCGCTCAGCGGCCGCAGGTCGTGCCGCAGGTTCTGGCAGATGGAAGGCACGATACAGGACGGGCGGCTACAACGGCGACAGAGCGCGAGGTCTTTTCCCCGCATATTGTACATATTGGCCGAAGGCCCGCCCAGATCGCTCAGATAACCCTTGAAATCAGGCATATTCACGACCTGTTCCACTTCTTTGAGGATGGAAGCCTCGCTACGGCTCTGCACCTGTTTGCCCTGATGCGCCGAAATCGTGCAGAACGCGCAACCGCCGAAACAGCCGCGGTGGATATTGACCGAATGCCGTATCATCGTGTAGGCCGGAATTTCGCCGCGCGACTTGTATTTGGGATGCGGAAGCCGTGTGTAGGGCAGGTCGAAAGCGTAGTCGATGTCGTGAATGGCCGGAGAATCGTTCCTACCGTTTTTAGATACGTTTTCTGAGGTATTTATAAGGTCAGCTCCCTGTTCTTTATCAGTTTTATCCGTTTGATCCGGGACTACGTCTTCTGTTTCGGCTTCCGCTTTTCCGGGGCCGTAAACCGGATAGGGCGGGTTGATGACGACGGTGCGCTTGCCGACGCCTTGCAGAATGATTTCGCAGTCCATGCGGTTGGAGGCGGTCTCCACGAGCGCGAAATTGCGGGCCTGCTGCTTTTTGCTTTCCAGACAGGCCTCGTGCGAAGCCAACACGATGGCTTCCGGACGGCGACGATGCACGGCCTCGACCGGCTCGTCCGCCACGAAGCAGACCTGTGGAATATCACGGCAGGCGGCGATGGCCTGTATCCGGTCGAGGCCGGCGCTTTCGGCCCGGTCCAGCCGGCGGGCGATTTCCACCACCGGTCGTTCCCCCATGCCATAGACCAGCAGATCCGCGCCGCTTTCCGCCGCGAACGACGGCAACAGTTTGTCCTGCCAGTAATCGTAGTGCGTCACGCGGCGGAGCGAGGCCTCTATGCCGCCCGCCACCACCGGCACGTCGGGGAAAAACTGCTTCAAAAACCGCGTATAGATCAGCGTCGGGTAGTCGGGCCGAAAGCCCGCCACGCCGCCCGGCGTGTAGGCATCGTCGCTGCGGCGGCGCCGACGGGCGGTGTAGTGGTTCACCATCGAGTCCATGCTGCCGGCCGATACGCCGAAAAACAGCCGCGGCGCCCCCATCTTGCGGAAGTCCCGCCCGTCGTCGCGCCAGTTGGGTTGAGGAATCAACCCAACCCGGAAGCCCTCGTGTTCCAGCACGCGCCCGATGACGGCCGCCCCGAACGACGGGTGGTCCACATAAGCGTCGCCGCTTACCAAAATCACGTCCAACTGCTCCCAGCCGCGGCTCTCCACCTCTTTCCGCGTAATGGGCAGCCAATCCGAAAGGGGGCGTTCGGGTAACGTGTGTTCCGGCCGTTTCGTACGTTCTCGTTTCTCCATAGACTTGAGATAATGAAAAAGGGGGAAAACCTTGCGGTTCACCCCCTTCATGCTTTTGCGTTGCGGTATTAGTTTTCGGCCGGAATGACCGAAACATAAGACCGGTTGTCGCGTTTACGTTTAAAGTGTACCGTACCGTCAACCAAGGCGAACAGCGTATGATCCTTGCCCATACCCACGTTCGTGTCCGGATGGTATTTCGTACCTCTCTGACGGATGATGATATTGCCGGCCGTGGCCGCTTGACCGCCGAATATCTTTACGCCCAAACGTTTGCTTTCTGATTCGCGGCCGTTATCTGAACTGCCGACTCCTTTTTTGTGTGCCATGGGTTCTCTGTGTTAAGCGATTTTTTCGATTTGGATTTCAGTCAAAGAAGCGCGGAAACCGTTGCGTTTGCGGTAGCCTTTTCTTCTCTTCTTCTTGAAAATGATAACTTTGTCGCCCTTAAGGTGGGACAAAACCTTAGCCGTAACTTTAGCACCGCTCAAAACGGGCGTGCCTACCTGAACCTGGCCGTCGAGGTCTTTGAGGAGAACGTGATCGAACTCCACCGTGGCCCCTTCCTCAGCCTCCAGGCGATTGACAAACAGCTTCTGGTTCTCCTGAACCTTCATCTGCTGTCCGGCTATATCCACAATTGCGTACATAACAGTAAGTTGTTTAAAAAAATTTTCAACAGGTTTTCAACAAGGGGGCAAAGATACGGACAATATTCCGAATATGCAAGTTTTCCGCGGGTTGCCGTTATAAATCCATTCGCTGTAAGCCAGCTTGTCGCTTACGGCATTTGGTCGATTTCGGCGGCCGACAGACCTGTGGCATCCTGTATGTCGGCGGTGGAGACGCCTTTGGCTTTCAGCCGGCGGGCGATTTCCATCGTTTTGGCTTTTTCGCCTTCCATGCGTCCTTCGGCCAGCCCTTTTTCCCGTCCTTCAGCCAAGCCTTTTTCAATGCCCTTGGCATGTCCGGCGGCGAAGCCTTCCTCATGGCCTTGCCATGCGGCTTCGGCACGTGAGTTCACAATCGTGTCGCGCAGACTGACCAAATTGTCGATATGGCGGTAATAGGCGTTCCGTTCACTTTTCGTCATATTGTCTTCTTTCAAACTTTTGCGGACGCCGTCCAGACCGGGCGCCTGAGCCGATTCCGGAACTTTACCCGTACGCAGATAATAGATCCATTCCTCTAAAGGCGTGGTCGCGACCTCATTAAAGTCGTTCACTTTCAAAATATAGTATTCCGGATACAGCCGGCTGATCGAATCCACTTTGAATTGCTGCCGCTGGAAAGGCGTCAGATCCAGGACATTGTTGAGGTGGATGCCGCGGAATTCCGTCTTGCCGTGATAGACGTAGTCTTTCCCGTGTCCCAAAGAGAAATACACGATATTGACGCTGTAAACCTTACGGATCTTGTCGTAGTCCTGCCCCCGCTCGATATATTCCGTCATCAATTTGGAGGTGCCGAACAACATGCGTTGGAAATAGGCGTACTCGTTATTGTTCTGTATTTCTATCAATATCAATTCGTTTTTACTGTTCAATGCCAGCAAATCCACGCGGTTGAATTTGTCGTTCGCGTCTTCCTGATTGCTTTCGCTCTCCAACAGTTGCTGTATCGTGATTTTCTCATTCAACAGCGTGGTCAGAAAACCTTCCAGAACCGTAAAATTCGCTTTGTTGCGCAACAGGCGTTTCATCGCCCAGTCGAACCGTATATAATTGTCCGTCGTTTCTTTCGTCATAGTGGTTTTCCTTTCTTGTCCCGATGGTTTCAACAGGGCAAAGATATGGCATTTGTGTACGCCTGCCAAGCGGAAAATCTTAATAATATTCAAATTTTCCGGTTGCATCTCCGATTCGGAAGCCGCCCACCGATATTTTATTGGTTGAAAGCGAAAATTCAAGCAACTTTGTAGCGGTTTTCGTACCTTTGTAGGTTATTTAATACCAAAGACATGTTACAACTTCAGATTATCAGGGAACAGAAGCAGGAAGTCATCGCGAAATTGCAGAAAAAGCATTTTCAAAAGGCTCAGGAAGTTATAGAAGAAGTGCTGGCCACCGACCAGATCCGGCGCAAGACGCAGCAGGAACTGGACGCCAATCTGGCGCAGAGCAAAAAAATATCCAAGGAAATCGGTGCGATGATGGGGCAGGGACGCAAGGAAGAGGCGCAGGCCTTGTCCGGACAGACCGGCACGCTCAAGGAGCAGGCCAAGACGCTGACCCAGCAGCTCAACGAATGCGACGAGAAATTGAAACAGCTCCTTTATTCGATTCCCAATACGCCGCACGATTCGGTGCCCGAAGGCCGTACGGCGGAAGACAATGTTGTGGAAAGGCAGGTCGGCACGATACCCGAATTGCCGGGAGACGCGCTGCCGCACTGGGATTTGGCCGCCAAATACCAGCTCATCGATTTCGAGTTGGGCAACAAGATCACGGGGGCGGGCTTCCCCGTTTACAAGGGTAAAGGCGCCCGCCTGCAACGCGCGCTCATCAATTTCTTTTTGGACCGCGCCACTAAGGCCGGCTATTTAGAAATCATGCCGCCGCTCATGGTCAACGAGGCTTCGGGTTACGGCACGGGGCAGCTGCCCGACAAAGACGCCCAGATGTATCATATCGGGCTTGATAATTTCTATCTCATTCCGACGGCCGAGGTGCCCGTGACCAACCTTTACCGCGACGTCATCCTTTCCGAAAAGGACCTGCCGGTCAAGAACGCCGCCTATTCGGCCTGTTTCCGACGCGAGGCCGGCTCCTATGGCAAGGACGTGCGCGGCCTGAACCGTCTGCACCAGTTCGACAAGGTGGAGATCGTGCGCATCGAAAAGCCCGAAAACTCGTATGCGGCCTTGGAAGACATGTGCCGGCACGTGGGCGGTCTCATCGAGGAACTGGAACTGCCTTACCGCGTGTTGCGTCTCTGCGGTGGCGACATGAGCTTCACCTCCGCCCTGACGTTCGATTTCGAGGTGTTTTCGGCCGCGAAGAAGCGCTGGCTGGAAGTCAGCTCGGTCTCCAATTTCGAGACCTACCAGTCCAACCGCATGAAGTTGCGTTACAAAGATGCCGACGGCAAGACCGTTTTTCCGCATACGCTCAACGGCAGCGCCATCGCGTTGCCCCGCATCGTGGCCGCCTTGCTGGAGAACCATCAGTGCGCGGAAGGCATCCGCATTCCCAAGGCTTTAGTGGAATTCACGGGCTTCGAAATGATATAAGCCCTGCGGCATGGGATGGGGCTTGAGACGGGGCGGAAAGTGGCGCGCGGGCTGGATGTCTGCGGGCTTGCTTTGTGCTGGTCTGTGCGGCCTGAGTCCCGTTTCTTTTTCGGGTGATCCGGCGTTTGCCGGCGGCACTCCGGTATCTGTTTTAAGTGATTTGATGCTCGCAGCGGGTGACCCGATGTTGGCGGTTGCCGCGGAGGGCATTTCCGGGAGGCGGTCGCCGGACGTTTCGGGTGACCCTATAGACCGGTTTGCGCCTGAGAAGACAGCGGATTTTTCTGAAACATTCGGGATACCTGAGACCTTTGCGCCGCCGGAAGGCCATACGTGGCAGATCGCGCGGCAGTTGGCCTTGAGCGGCGACTATGAGAAAGCGGCGGCGCTGTATGCCTCGGCCTACGGGCAGGACCCCAACCCCATGCTGTATCGGCAGTATCTGGAAGTTTTACTCAAACTCGAACGCTATAAGGAGGCCGAGGCATTGGCGCTGCGGCAGATGCGGTATGTCGCCAAGGGCGACGGCACGGGCGTGCCGCAGACCCTCGCGCGGTACCGCGTGGATTTGGGACAAATCCATTTGGCGCAAGGCCAGGCCGCCAAAGCGCAGAAAGCCTTTTCGCAAGCCGTGGACGATTATTGGGCGCAGGGCGGCGTAGGGCTTGCCGTGGACGAGCTCTCGGAGGCGCTTTGGCGGCAGTCCGGTACCGCGCGTTACAGCGCCGCGCTTTACGAGGTGGGGCGGCGCACGCAACCGGCGGTTTCAACCGCCGGTTGCGTGCCCTTTGCGTACGAACTGTTCAAGGCATACCTGCACTTGGGGCAGATGGAGCGCATGTTGGAAGAGGCCCTGCTGTTTGTCCGTACGCAAAGGGAAGGTTGCGGCGGCCGTTTCACGCCCACCACTATAGCCACCACTACGCCCACCGCTACAGCCGAAAGCCGCTATGAAGCCGCCATGACGCAGATAGAAGCCGATTGGCAGGCTTATTTCCATCAGGCCGACCGACCGACCGATCCGGACAGGCAATCGCTTCCCGCCGCTTCGTCCGTCCCGTCCGTCGCGCCCGGATATCGGCCATCCGGCCGTACGGCCGCCGACATGCCTATGAAGGTTGCGGCCGGTCGGCCTATGATGCCGCCGCCGGAACAACCGTCCGCCCGTGTATCCCAATCCCCGATGTTTCGTTTGAAAAAAGCGCTCCATGCCTACTGGCAGAAAGATCCGCAGAACCGCGACGTGGCCGAATGGCTTTGGTGGGCGGCCTTGCAGGAGGGTGATTACGGACAGGCTTTCCGCATGGCGGAAGTCTTCCGGAATTTCGCCTATGACGGCGGGCTTAAATACTTGGAAACCGCGCGTATCGCTATCCGTAACCAGACCGACCGGGAAGCGGCCGCAGCACTGGAAACCCTTTTGCGGCAAGCCGCAGGACAGTCGCAAGACTACCTGTCGGAAGTCGTCCGGGAGGCCCGCCGCGAACTGCTTGACCTGCAATTTCGCCGTTTGGAGCAGGGCGGTCTGGCCGACAGCCTCGAACTCCACCGCCTCAAGGCCGATTACGAAGCCCTGTGGCGGCAGAATCCGCAGGCGGCCGCCGACCCGGGGTTGTGGCCGGTGGCGCGCAATCTCGCCCGCATATACGCTTATTATACGCACGAGGAAGAAGCGGCCCGGATTTTAATGGAGCAGTGTATCGCC